>JANNAY010000578.1:0-2186 GCA_031384945.1 Deltaproteobacteria bacterium | reverse complement strand
GGCCTTCATGTCGAGCAGCGGCACGTCGGCGTCGAAGACGCGGTCGCCGCTGTCGATGGTGTAGACGGCGTCGGTCACGATCAGCTGCGCGAGGGTGATCTCGCTGGTGCTGACGCCGCAGACACCGAGGCTGGCGCTCTGGGCCAGGTGAATCTCAGACACGGCCGACAGGTGGCCCTTTTGGATGACCGCGCTGGCGTCAGACGACGACACGGTCGTCTGGTAGTTCTCGACGTCGACCTCGAGGGCCAGCTCGGCAGCGTCGTTGGTCAGCGGAATGACGGGCTTGGTCGGGTCGCCGGTCAGCACGCCCTTGATGGTCTTCGTGCCGCTGACGGTGACTTTGCCGAAGGCGGTGCGGTGGACGCCGTTGCAGTCGTCGCCGAAGTCGAAGCCTTCGCCGCCGACGGGGCCGAAGTCGAGGGCGCAGTCGCTGATCGTCCAGGTGACGGTGCCGACAGCGCCGACTTCGCCTTCTTCGACGTAGGCGTCGTTGACGGCGTCGGCGCCGAAGCCGCAGCGGGTGTCGCTGGCGATGATGGTGTTGAGGTAGGCCGCGTTGCGGACGGTGAGGCGGGCGGCACCGTTGCCGACGTCTTCGGGAAAGAAGCGCTCGAGCTGGCAGCCGCCGACCACCGCCGGAATGACGCAGAGCAGCACGGCCTTCGAGGCATTCTGGATGACGCGGCGCGTGGTGTGTGACGTCGTCAAAACCAGCATTTCGGCCTCCTCAAAGCAGCGTAGGTCCTGTATCGGTCGGCGCGTGCGAGAGTTGCCTACATCGCCCGACTCGATCTGCTTTGAGGGCTCTCCCTCGAAACGGCGTCCCAGTGCGTCGGTCGAGCAACGGATGGGGCAGGGGTCCTCCCGACGACCGATGCGAGATCCGACCACCTCCACGCACCTGCTTCAGAACCCGCCGCCGACGACGATGAACCCGACAACGAAGGCGCAGCGATGACCGCGAAGACTCCGACCACGAAGGCACAGGCGACGGCGGCTGCGACGAAGGCCGAGCCCGCGACGTCGACATTGCGGCTGTGTTGGGAGCTCGTGGCGTCAAAGAAGGCCCGCGGCGCCGATCCCCTCGTCGAGCTGCGCCGCCCCGACGTCATCGAGGCCCTCGCCCGCTTGCACCGCCCCGGTCAGGCGCTGCGCGTCGCCGCTGTGGTCGAGCTCTGGCCCGCTCCCGACCACGACATCAGCGCGCTGTGTGTGTCGTTGAAGAAGACCGCAAAGGCGCTGGCGCAGAAGAACATCGGCTTCGACCTCTGGCCCCAGCTCGACGACGACGACCGCTTCTTGAACACCCGCACCGCCCGCGTCTTCTCCGAGCGCCTGCTGCCGGTGTTGAAGGCGCTGGGCTCGCGCTCGAGCGCGCTGGGCCTCGGTGACCTCGAGATGGGCCTTGAGATGGGCGTCTTCCTCGACATGGAGCCAACGCTCGCGACCCTCGAGTCGGCGTGGAAGCTGACGAACGGCGCGCCGGTGTTGGAAAAAGCGCGCGGCCTCTCGCGCCTCTTTTCGGGCGTCGTCGGCAACGTCTGGGATTCGCGCCAGGGGTTGCGCGACCTGCAAGAGCTCGCCCGCGACATCGCCGGCTTCTCGTTCCCGGTCATCGCTGCGGTGCCGCCGCCGGTGTTCCCGCTCGACGCCTTTGGCGCCAACGCCATGAAGCGCTTCGTCCTCGGCTGCCCCGACGACGACGACGACGGCGCCTCGCTCTTCGGCCGCACCGCCGCCCTTTGCTACGCGCCGATGCTCCGCCGCCGCGGCGCCGATCGGGCTGAGCAGCACCGCGCGTTGTCGTTGTGGGCGGCCCGCCACCGCGAGCGCTCCGAGGCCATCTGCCTCGGGCCGTTGTCGACGGGGCTGCTCGGCGACGAGCCCGTCTACCTCGCGGCCGAGCACCTGCGCCAAGACCTCACGGCGGTCCGCGCCCTCGGCTTCAAAGACGTGACCCTCTACTCCGCCGAGGGTCTGTTGTTCGGCGAAGCGGGCGAGCCCAACGGCGGGCTCCGTGACGACGTCAATGTGTGGCTCGACGCCATCGGTGGCTCGTCCGCTGCGCTCGCTGCCTGAGTCCGGGGAGCCAGCTGAAGGCCCCCCTGGCCCCCCGAAACCGGGGGGAAATCGAGCCCCGTGGCGTCGTCGAGCGCTCGGCGTTCGATGATGCATCGTCAATC
>JANNAY010000561.1:0-1913 GCA_031384945.1 Deltaproteobacteria bacterium | reverse complement strand
GCTCGACGCGCCGCGCCTCGCCAAAGTGATGATTCAGGTGTGCTCGGCGCTGGCTGAAGCGCACGAGATGAACGTCATCCACCGCGACTTGAAGCCCGAAAACATCATGATTGAAGACCGGCGCGGACAGCGCGACTTCGTCAAGGTGCTCGACTTCGGCATCGCCAAAATCCAAGACCCCGCCGACACCGGCGGCCAGGCGCTGACCCAGGCCGGCATGGTGTGCGGCACCCCCGAGTACATGTCGCCCGAGCAGGCGCGCGGCCTCAGCCTCGACCCGCGCTCCGACATCTACGCGCTCGGCATCATCATGTACCAGCTCTCGACTGGAGAGCTGCCGTTCACCTCTGATACGCCCATCGGTATCGTCACCAAACACATTCTCGAAAAGCCCATCTCGCCGCGCGCCAAGCGCCCGCAGATCCCCGAAGAGCTCGAGCGCATCATCCTCAAAGCGATGGAGAAAGAGCCGGGCAACCGCTTCGACACAGTCGTGCAGATGGGCGAGGCGCTCGAGGCCATGGCCCGCAACCTGCCCGCGCTGAACGCAGCGGGCGGCACGTCGGGCGGCTTCGTCGCCGGCCCGCAAACGAACGGCGACAAGTCCGGCCCGAACACCGCCGCGAACCAGTCGGCAGGTGGCCAGTCGACGTCAACGGGCGTGGGCGCCAACGCCGCCAACACCAACACGGGCGCGAGCGTCACCGCGGTGACACCACAAGGCACCGAGCTCGTCGGCGCCGACCGCCCCGGCGGTAGCCCGGCGATGAAGATCGCGGCAGCCGCCGTTGTCGTTGTCGTCCTCGCCATCGTCGCCGCCGTCGCCGCCAGCAAATTCGGCGGCAGCGCCGTCGTCGACGCCGGCGTGGTCGCCGTCGCCGACGCAGGCATGAAAGCGCCGCCGAAGGTCATCGACGCCGGCACAACCGTCGCCATCGCGCCGCCCGCCGTCGACGCTGGCACCGCCGTCGTCACGCCCGTCGTCGACGCCGGCACCAAGGTCGCCGTCGCTGACGCCGGCGAGCCCTTCGTCTACCGCCCGCCGGCCAAGCCCGACGCTGGCGTCGCGGTCGTCGTGCAGCCCAAGGGCGGCCGCGCCGCCGCCGAGCCGCTCTTCAAGCGCGCCGTCACCGCGATGAACGCCTCGGCCTCGCAGCCCTGCAGCGCCAGCATCAAGTCCGACCTCGCCGCTGCGGCGACCAAAGACGCGACCTGGCCCGATCCCATCCGCTACATCTCGATGTGCTTCTGGCGCGAGAAGAACTTCGCTGAAGGATGTCGCGCCGCGAAAGAGTACGAGCGCCGCGGCGGCAACCCCGGTCAGGCCGCGCAGCTAAAGAAGTTCAGCTGCGACAAATAGAGTCGGTTGCGCGCCTCCGTCGTCGATGAGAAGCCTCGCGCGAGCCGCGAGGTTTTTTTTCGCGCTTTGTTCACGAGGACGACGACATGGCCATCAACTGGATCGACGACGAAAAGATCAACTTCAGCGGCCAACGCGTCTTCGTGCGCGTCGACTTCAACGTCCCCCTCGAAGACGACGGCAGCGGTGGCCAGAAGGTCAGCGACGACGAGCGCGTGCGCGCGGCGCTGCCGACGATCCAGCTGCTCATCAACAAGGGCGCGAAGCTCATCCTCGCCTCGCACCTCGGACGCCCGAAGGGGCGCGACGCCAGCCAGTCGCTCTTGCCCGTCGCTCAGTGCCTGACCGACCACCTGCAGCGCGCCGTCATCTTCGCCGACGACTGCGTCGGCGACGGCGTCAAGAAGCAGGCGAGCGACCTGAAGAATGGTCAAATCCTGCTGCTCGAAAACCTGCGCTACCACTCCGGTGAAGAGAAGAACGACGAGGGGTTCGCCCGCCAGCTCGCCGCCCTCGCCGACGTCTACGTCAACGACGCCTTTGGCGCCGCCCA
>JANNAY010000524.1:0-2189 GCA_031384945.1 Deltaproteobacteria bacterium | reverse complement strand
CGTCGGCCTCGCGCTGAAACCGCGCCACCAGGGTCGGATCGTTGGCGCCACCCTTGAGCAGGTCGGCCTTGATGACCTTGAGCGCGACCTTGCGGCCCGTGGGCTGCTGCACGGCGACGTAGACGGCGCCCATGCCGCCGGCGGCGAGAGGTTTTTCGATGTCGAAGCGGCCCGCGAAGCGCGTACCAACGAGAGGATCGCTCACGCGCCGACCCTACCCCGTGCCGGTGTCGGCGTCGCGGCGGACCGGGCGGGTCGGCGTCGATGCTATCCCGCACTGCATGCGCGCCCCGCTCGCCCTCGTCGCTCTCCCGCTGCTGCTCGGCGCCGCCGCCGTGCGCGCTGACGACGACGAAGCCGCGACCGAGCCACAGCCGTCTGAAGAATCCGAGACGGTGTTGAAGACCTCGAGGCCGCGGACCTGGGTCAACCTGCGCGGCGGCTTCGGCGCCCAGCCCAGCGACGGCAGCGGCGTGCGCCCGCAGCTGTGCGCCGAGGTGCAGCCGCTCGATTTCCTCGCCGTCGAGGCCTGCGGCACCGGCAGCGGCTTCCTCTACGCGGGGGGGGCCGAGCTCGCCCACTTCCGCGGCAAATTCGTCGTCGACGGCGTCGACATCGCCGGCGGACACCTCATCCCCCAGCTCTCCGCCGGCTTCGCCGAGCTGCAGATCGACGACGACGCCCCCGGCTTCGACTTCTTTGGCGTGGGCCCCACCGGCGTCGAGACCGCAGGACCCGAGGCCGGCGCCACGCTGCGCTGGGTCACGCCGCTCGGCGCCGACTTCGAGCTGCTCGCCGACGCCGCGTTTCACCTGGCGTGGTTGCCCTTCGCCCCCGACCTGACGACGCCGATGGATCCGCTGCAGCCGTCAGCGACGGTGATGGTCGGCATTGGTTGGTGAGGCTCAGCCGTCGACGGCAGCGACGGCTTCTTCGCTGACGGCGCAGATGGCGTCTTCGTCGGGGCCGACCGTGACGTCGTCGTCGGTGGCGAAGCGGGTCGTTGTCTGTGCGGCGTTCCAGCATTGGTCGACGCTGACCGCTTCGCCGTCGTCGAGGTCGCCGCCGTCGACGACGCCTTTGGCGCGGCCGCTTTGGTCGGCGAGCCATTTGGCCTTGAGGTCGACGTGCTCGAGCTTCAGCTGCGGGATGAGGCCCTCGCTGACGAGGTTGGCGAAGACCTCGAAGCGAAAGTCGCCGCTGCCATCGACGCCGCGGTGAAAGCTGTAGCGGGCGCGGGTGTCGACGCCATCGGTGCCGGTGGGGACGCCGTCGGCGACGATGCCGATGTCGATCTCGTCGTCGGTGTTGTCGAAGTCGAATTCGAGGACGTCGGCGAAGCGGTCGCCGCCGTCGACGCGGCGCACCTTCTCGGCCTCGAAGCGCATGCTGCCCACGCCCTGACGCGCGCCATCGCCAGCGACGTCGCTCGGCTGAAACACGCCCGAAAAGATGTTGAGCATCGCGCCGTCTTCGCTGTCGCAGTCGACGTCGGCCGCTTCGCCGTCGCGGACGCGGCCAGCGGCGCTGTGCAAGCAGAAGCTGTAGGTGGCGTCGTCTTCGCGGGTCATCTCGAAGCGAAAGCTGCGGTTCTTCTCGATGTCGAAGTGCGGACCCCACACGCGGTGTCCCGGCTCGCGCAGGCTCGGCGGCAGCTGCACGACGGCGTCGACGACGTCGAGCAAGACAAACGTCAGACCATTGAAGCCGGTGGCCAGCTCGGTGGCGGTGCAGCGCAGGTCATCGTCGGCGCACAGGGCCTGGCGCTGCGCCGTCAACGCCGCGCCGCCCTCGCCAGCGCCCGGCACGCGCAGGGCGACGGCGTCTTTCGGCGGCACCGCGGCGCGAAAGACCAGGTCTTCTTGCGACAGGTCACCACACGCGCTCACACCGGCGACGATGAGGCCAGCGAGCAGGGCGGTGGAGAGGGGCGAGAGGCGGGACATGACAGTTGGACCCTTCACGACGGCAGCAGAGAAAGTGTGCCCAACCGTCACAGATCCAGCCACACGGAGACGAAGCCCTCGACGACGGCGAGCGAGCGGACCTCGTCGACGTTGTAGGCCATGTACGAAGCGCGTCCGCCGACCTCGAGGTGGGCGAAGCTGACGGGCGAGTAGGCGACGAAGCCAGAGACGCCGGGCGTGAAGGTCAGAAACGTCTGCCGCTCGAGGCCGGCGGGCGCGTCG
>JANNAY010000453.1:0-1878 GCA_031384945.1 Deltaproteobacteria bacterium | reverse complement strand
GCTCGACGGCGAGGGCGCGGGCGATGCCGACGCGCTGCTTTTGTCCGCCCGAGAGCTCGTGCGGCCGCCGCGTCAGCAGCGACGGGTCGAGGCCGACCTCGGCGAGCAGCTCGGCGACGCGATCGCGGCGGCGGGCGGCGTGCAGGTCGTGAATCACCAGGCCTTCTTCGACGAGGGCAGCGACGTCGAGCCGCGGGTTCAACGACGACGCCGGATCTTGAAAGACGATCTGCATCTGCCGCCGCACCGGCAACAGCGCCCTGCCCCGCGCGCGCGTGATGTCTCTGCCGTCGAAGAAGACGCTGCCGCTCGAGGCGTCGTCGAGGCGCAAGAGCAGCCGCCCCAACGTCGACTTGCCCGAGCCGGATTCGCCGACGAGACCCACGCGTTCGCCGGCGGCGACGGCCACGCTGACGTCGTCGACGACGGCGACTTTGCCGTAGCGCTTCGTCAGGTTTCGGCCCTCGATGATCGTCATGCGGCCTTCATGCGGCGTGCACGCAGCGGACGCGCGAAGCGCCAACGACGACGACGGGGGGGTCGACTTCGCAGGCGGCGTCGGCGCGGGCGCAGCGGTCTCTGAAGCGGCACCCTTGTGGCCACTGCCCCGCCGGCGGCACCTGCCCGGGGATCTGCGGCAGCGGCTGTCCTGGCGTCGCCAACGACGGCATCGCCGCCAACAGCGCCTGCGTGTACGGGTGCCGCGGCTGCGCAAAGACGTCTTTGACGGCGCCCTGTTCGACGACCTTGCCGGCGTACATGACGACGACGTCGTCGCAGGCTTCGGCGACCACGCCGAGATCGTGGGTGATCAACAAGAGCCCGAGGCCGCGGGCCTGTTGTTCTTCGCGCAGCAACCTCAGGATCTGCGCCTGCACCGTGACGTCGAGCGCCGTCGTCGGCTCGTCGGCGATCAAGAAGCGCGGCGACGCCGACAACGCCGACGCCAACATCACGCGCTGGCGCTGTCCGCCCGAGAGCTCGTGGGGGTAGGCGCTGGCGCGCGCGGCGGGCAGACCCATGCGCTCCAACAACGTCGTCGCTGCGGCCCGCGCTGCCTTCTTCGACAGCTGCTGGTGCACGCGCAGCGCTTCGCCGGCCTGGTCGTCGACCCGCATCAGCGGGTTCAGCGCCAGCATCGGCTCTTGAAACACCATCGCGACCTTCTTGCCGCGCACCTGGCGCAGCGCTGGACCGCTGAGCGTCAACAGGTCGTCGCCGTCGACGACGACGCGGCCGGCGACGACGGTGGCGGCGTCGGGCAGCAGCCGCAAGAGCGAGAGGGCCGTCAGCGTCTTGCCGCTGCCGGATTCGCCGACGAGGGCGGTGGCGCGGCCTTCGTGGACGACGAAGCTGACGTCGTCGACGACGCGGGCGCTGCCGGCGCCCCGCGCTGAGCCGGTGACAACGTCGATGGCGAGGCCGTCGACCGCGAGGCCGTCGGCCACTACTTCTTCTCGGGCTCAGACCCGTCGGCCGCGCGCGGCGTCGTCGACAGCTCGTCGGAGCTGAGGTTGGTCTTCTCGAGCAGCAGCGCGAGCAGTCGCTTTTGCTCTGCCGGGTCGAGCTTCATCACCATCGTCGCCGTCACCTTCGGCTTCAAGAGCGGCGTCGTCATCGAGGGCGGTGCTTGCGCCAGCGGATCGCCGAAGGCGCCGTCGTTGGCCGGCGCCAACGGGTCGAGGCCGCCGCCGACGTCGGGCGCCGTGTCGAAGCCGACCAGGGCCGGCGGCTCCATCGACACCGCTGGCGGTGCCGAGGCGAACACGTCGCTGCCGGGCATTGCGAACGGGTCGCTCGACGGCGCGATCGCGAATTCGATGGGTGCCGACGGCTCGAGCAGCTGGGGCGGCTCGACGACGGCGTTGAACGCTGCGG
>JANNAY010000442.1:0-6141 GCA_031384945.1 Deltaproteobacteria bacterium | reverse complement strand
TCGTCGGCCACGTTGCGGGCGATCGACATCACCTGACGCTCAGACGGCGCCGCGGCGATGACGAAGTAGTCGGCGTACGAGGTCAGGTCGGACACCTTCAGGATGACGACGTCGTCAGCCTTTTTGTCGATGGCGAGCGCGGCGCAGGCCTGGGCGATGTCTTCGCTCGCGTCGCCCGGCACGAAGGCCAACAACGCCGCGCGATCGATCTTGATGGTCGGCGCACTGTCAGAGACAGCGTCGCGGGCCGCGAACGCCTGCAGCTTCGCCGCATCGAGCCGGACCGTCTTGTTGGCGGGGCCGCCGTCAAAGGCGTCGTCGAACGCGGCGCTGATGCCGTCTTCGAGGGCGTCTTCGCCGTCGGGCACCAGCGTCAACGCAGCCTGCGCTGACGTCGGCGCCACATAGGCCTTCGACGACGTCTTCAGCAGCTTCTTCGCCGGCAGCGCCACGATGTCGTGCTGCTCCGCGGGCTTCGTCGCCGCAGGCTTCTTCGCCGCCTTCTTCGCGGGCGCCTTCTTGGCCGCCTTCTTCGCGGTCTTCTTCGCCGCTTTCTTCGCGGGCGCCTTCTTCGCGGGCGCCTTCTTGGCCGCCTTCTTCGCGGGCGCCTTCTTTGCCGTCTTCTTCGCCGCTTTCTTCGCGGGCTTCTTCTTCGTCGTCGTCGCCTTTTTCTTCGCCGCCTTCTTGGCCGCGGGCTTCTTCTTCGTGGGGGTCGCTTTTTTCTTCTTCTTGGTCGCCATGATCACTTCTTCTCGTCGCCGTCATCACCGAGTGCGTCAGCCGCCTCGGAGTACATGGCTTCGGCCATTTTGTGGCTGGCGGCTTCGAGACGCTTGATGGCGTCGCGGGTCGCGTTGATGTCGTTGCCTTCGAGCACGCGCTTCAGCTCGGCCAAAAACGCCGAAATGTCATTGCGGTCCTGCTCAGAGAGCACGTGGCCGTACTCTTCGAGGGATTTCTCGGCGGTGTAGATGAGGCCCTCGGCGTTGCCCCTGACGTCGGCCAGCTCGCGCTTGACGGCGTCGCCAGCGCGGGCGGCTTCGGCCTGGGCGATCATGGTCTGGATCTCGTCTTCAGACAGTCCGGACGACGACGTGATGCGCACGCTCTGCTGCTTGCCGGTGCCAAGATCGCGGGCGGTGACGCCGACGATGCCGTTGGCGTCGATGTCAAAGGTGACCTCGACTTGCGGTACGCCGCGGGGCGCCGGCGGAATGCCGACGAGCTCGAAGCGGGCGAGCGTCTTGTTGTCGCCGGCCATCGGGCGTTCGCCCTGAATGACGTGCACGGACACCATCGGCTGGTTGTCCATCGCGGTCGAGAACACCATCGACTTCTTCGCCGGGACCGTGGTGTTTCGTTCGATGATGGGAGTCGCGACACCACCGGCGGTTTCGACACCCAGGGTCAGCGGCGAGACGTCGAGCAGCAGCACGTTCTTGACGGAGCCGGTCAAGACGCCACCCTGGACGGCGGCGCCGATGGCGACGACCTCGTCGGGGTTGACTTCTTTGTTGGGCTCGCGGCCGAAGAACTCTTTCACCCGCTGCTGCACGCGGGGCATGCGCGTCATGCCGCCGACGAGCAGCACATCAGTGATGTTCTTTTTGTCGACGTTGGCGTCTTTCAAGCACTGCTCGCAGGGCACGAGCGAGCGTTCAATGAGATCTTCGGTCAGCTCTTCGAGCTTGCCGCGCGTGAGCGTGAAGACGAGGTGCTTCGGGCCAGTGGCGTCGGCGCAGATGAAGGGCAGGTTGACGTCGGTCTCTTGTGACGACGACAGCTCGTGCTTCGCTTTTTCGGCGGCCTCGCGCAGGCGCTGCAGCGCCATCTTGTCGCGGCGCAGATCGATGTTGTTGTTGTTCTTCTGAAACTCGTCGGCGAGGAAGTTGACGACGCGTTGGTCGAAGTCTTCGCCGCCGAGGTAGGTGTCGCCGTTGGTGGCTTTGACCTCGAAGACGCCGTCTTGCAGCTCGAGGATCGAGATATCGAACGTGCCGCCGCCGAGGTCGTAGACGGCGATGAGGCCGCCGGCTTTGTTGCGCTTGTCGAGGCCGTAGGCGAGGGCTGCGGCCGTCGGCTCGTTGATGATGCGTTTGACGTCGAGGCCGGCGATGCGTCCGGCGTCTTTGGTCGCCTGGCGCTGCGAGTCGTTGAAGTAGGCGGGGACCGTGATGACGGCTTCGGTGACGGGTTCGCCGAGGTAGTCTTCGGCGGTCGCCTTCATCTTCGTGAGAATGATGGCCGAGACCTCTTGCGGGCTCATGGCCTTGCCGCGCACCTCGACCCAGCTGTCGCCGTTGTCGTGGCGCACGACCTTGTAGCTGACGTTCTTTTTGGCGCGCTCGACCTCTGAGGTCTCGAACTTGCGGCCGATGAGCCGCTTCACGCTGACGATGGTGTGCTCGGGGTTGGTGATCGCCTGTCGCTTGGCGATCTGCCCCACGAGACGCTCGCCCGACTCGGTGAGCGCGACCACCGACGGCGTGGTGCGCGCGCCTTCGGAGTTGGGGACGACGACGGGCTCGCTGGCCTCCATAAAGGAGACGCAGGAGTTCGTCGTGCCCAGGTCGATGCCGATGATCTTTCCCACTGTCCACTCCGACGACGACGTCACCGAGGACGCCACGAAACAAATCGAAACAAAATTAGTTGGCGGGGCCCGACGAGACGATCACCAGGGCCGGGCGCAGCAGCCGATCGTGGAGCAGGTAACCGCGCTGGTACTCTTCAGCGACGTGCTGGGCCGGGATGGTCTCGTGCGCACGAGCGCCGACGGCCTCGTGCTTGGCCGGATCGAAGGTCATGCCCAGCGAGTCGTAGCCGACGACGCCGAAGCGGCCGAGGGCGTCTTCGAGGCCCTTGGCGACGAGGCGGACGCCGTCGACGAAGACCTTGCTGGCGTCGTCGCTGGGCGCGGCCAACAGGGCGCGCCGCAGGTTGTCGATGACGGGCAGAATTTCTTTGAAGGCTTTTTCGTTGCCGAACTTGATGGCGTCGTCTTTTTCGCGACCGACGCGCTTCTTGTAGTTCTCGAAGTCGGCGCTGACGCGGGCGAGGCGATCGAACATGTCTTTCGCCTCTTTCTGCGTCTGGCCCAGGACCTCGGCGGTCTCGGCCTTCGCTTTCAAGAGCGATTCGATCATCACCTGATCGACCGTCTTCTTCTGCGCCGGCGCCGCAGCGATCGGCGGCGTCGACGTGAAGTCAGCGCCGGGATCGCCCGACGGTGGAACGTCGACGTCACCGGCGGCGAGGACTTCGACGCTGTCGCCGTCGTCGCTGCTGTCGATGACGGCTTCGGCTTCTTTGCGCTCTTTTTCGATGCGCTCGACGCTCTCGAGCGCTTCGCGGATCGCTTTGTCGGCGGCACTCTCTTTGCCCGCGGGATCGGTCATCTCACGTCCTCGTAACCCTGACTGAAGAGGGGCGTCATGCGGCGGCACGATGCACCAAAGCAGGGCGGGGCGGCAAGCCGAAGATGAGGTCGTTTTGAGACACCGTCACGTCGTCGCGCCGGGCGACGCGGACGATTTTGAGTCAGCCGGCGGCGTTCTGCTCGTCGTCGGGACCGACCCGGCGCAGCCGTTCGAGCCGCGATCGCGCTGCAGAGAAGTCGGCGACGGCTTCGGCGCACAACGATTCGACCATCTTTTGAAAGTCGGGGACCTTGAGGGCGGGCTGGTCTTTCATGCTCTTGGCTCCATCTGGAGCCACGATGCGCCGGCTGGATCCGACTCTCTAGTTTTCTGCCCGTCTACCGCGGCGGCTTGTTGGTGACGGCGTAGACGATGCCACCGAGGGCGGGCACGGCGAGGCCGAGTCCGAAGCCGACGCTCCATTCGCGCCGCACGAGCACGATCCACAGGGCCACGCCGAGCAACAGCGCCAGCGATCCGACCGTCGCCAGCAGCACGCGGGCCGCCGTCGCCCGCTGGTCGACGATGGCGAAGTAGCCGCCGGCCAGCACCCAAAGGTTCACCGTGGCGAGGCCGCCGCCGACGACGAAGCCCTTGGTGACGTTGAACCCGCTGCCCTGTTCGCCCGCTGCAGCGAGCTCGACGAGAAACAGCACGAGAGCGACGCCGACGGTGGCGATCAACGACGAGCGGGTGAGCTTTCTGAGGTCAGCGCCCATGGCGTCGAGGGTGGCGTCGACGCCAACAGGGGCGTCGGGGTCGACGTGCCAGTCATCGTCTTCGCCTTTTTTGTCGTAGCCAATGTCGTGCTCGACGTCGTCACGGGGATCGTTCGGCTCAGCCATCGCGCGCCTCTGCCTGCTGTGCTGCCTGCTGTGCTGCCTGCTTCTTCGCGGCGTCGGTTTCGTCTTCGGCGTCGTTGATCTTCATCCAGCCGATCAAGTTCACGACGGAGCGGATGGCGGCGCCGACGCCGGCGATGAGGCCGATGCCGATGCCCCAGGGGGCGATGCCGAAGTGGTCGTCGGCGAATTTGCCGGCGACGGCACCGACGATGACCGACATCGGGATCTCGAGCGCGTAGAGGTGTGCCTTGCCGGCGCGACGGCGATCTTTTGACTCTTCGACCACCTGGCGCAGGTCGCGGTACTTGGCGTCGCGCTTCTCGATGAAGGGCTGGTGGTCGTCGTCGACGCTCATACCTTGAGCTCTTGCTTCTTCCACACGCGGCGAATGTTCTCGATGTGCCGCACGGCGATGACGACCAGGCAGAGCACCAGGGGCACGATGGCGGCGTCGACGGGGCCTCTGACGACGAGGGCGGTGACGACGACGACGGCGGCGGCGAGCGACGAGACGCTGACGAGTCGCGACGCCGCGAACGCGACGGCAAAGGCGAGCACGCCGTAGCCCGCGATCTCGGGCTCGAGGGCGAGCAGCACGCCGAGTCCCGTCGCCACGCCCTTGCCGCCCTTGCCGCGCAGCCACGGCGTGAAGCAGTGGCCCAACAAGGCGGCGAGCCCTGTGACGGCGCCGACGAGGTCGACGCTGCGGCCGGCGAAGCCGTCGACGATGCCGTCGGGGCCGACGACGTGGACGGCGGCGAGCACCGGCAGCGCGCCTTTGAGCGCATCGAGCACGAGGGTGACGACGCCGAGCTTCTTGCCGGCGACGCGGGCGACGTTGGTGGCGCCGATGTTGCCGCTGCCGGCCAGGCGCACGTCGGTCTTCTTGAACGCCAACGCCAACAACAGTCCGAAGGGGATCGAGCCGGCGACGAAGCCGACGGCGACCCACAGGGCCACGGGCAAGGGCTGGTTGAGCAGCGGTTCGACGACGTCCACGACTGCGTTGACGTAGCAGGCGTCGGTGGCGGCGTCTGCGGGTTCGGATTGATTTTCGCGTCAATGCGCCGCGGCACCCGGTTGACGGGGCGCACACCGGTGAGACGGTGTTCAGGATCGGGAGGTCGGGTGACCGAGTCTTCGAGCGCCTCAAAATTGCGTCCCGCGATGCTGCAGCTGGTGGATCACCGCGGCAACGTCGTCGTCGTCGACGGCGCCGCCCGCTTCACCGGCTGCGTCGCCCGCTTGCCCAGCTTTCTCGCCGAGCGCGACGAGGTCGAGGTCACCTTGATCGTCGGCTTCGAGGCCGTGCAGCTGCGCGTCGTCGTCGTCGAGGGCTGCGACGTCAGGCCCGGCGCCATCGCCGTCGTCTCGCTCGTCGAATGGGTCGCTGGCGGCCGCCGCTTCCGTCCCAACGACAACGTGGCTGCCGCGGGCGATCCGCGCGCGGGAATTTCTGGACGCCTCGAGCAGATGTCCCTCGTCGACGTCGTGCAGCTGCTGGCCAACGGACAACGGGGCGCTCTCATCGAGGTCCACAGCGAGTCGCCGCTGGGCACCGCTCTGCCTGTCGGGCTCATCGGCCTGACCCGTGGCCAGATCGCCTTTGCCCGCCACGGCAACGACGTCGGCGAAGACGCGCTGTTTTCGATCCTGTCGTCGTCGCGCGGCAGCTTTTCGGTGAGCTTCGAGAAGGCCGTCCCCGCGGCGAACATCCAGCGCGAGACCACCTTCTTGTTGCTCGAGCACCTGCGCCGCCTCGACGAAGCCGCCCGCGTTCCAGGCGAGACCCAAAGACACGCGCCCTCGTCGTCGAACCTGCGCCTTGATTCCGTTCCCGAGGGCAACGTCGTCGTGCGTCCGGCCATGTCGCCGAC
>JANNAY010000416.1:0-4716 GCA_031384945.1 Deltaproteobacteria bacterium | reverse complement strand
GTCGCCGACGATGGGTCCGGTCGGGGACTGTGCACCCGCGTCGAGAGCAAAGGCGCCGGTGGACACGAAGGCGAAAAAGCAAAGGAAACGGACCATGGTTCGGCGACTGTCGAACAGGACGCGCACGCTGTCGACAGGGTTGTTTGAGGCCGTCGACAGCGGCACAGAGCATGGTTATTCCGCCCTGTGAACGAATCGTTAGCGGCAGCGGCACGTTGACAGCACGCACTGACGCGCACTCACCCAGAGGCACTCGATGGCATTCGGACGCGGCGGGCAGGGCCCCATGAGCGAGATCAACGTGACGCCGATGGTCGACGTCATGCTCGTGCTCTTGATCATCTTCATGGTGACGGCGCCGTTGATGCAGCAAGGCGTCAAAGTCGACCTGCCCGACGCCGACACGGCGCCGATGAAGTCGTCGACGCAAGAGAAGCTCATCCTCACGCTCACCAAAGACGGCAAGGCCTATCTCGGCAAGACCGAGATTCCCGTCGAGCGCATCACTGAGCTGCTCTCGACCAACGAGAAGCTCAAGCTCGACAAAGAGCTTTACTTGCACGCCGACCAAGAGCTGCCCTACGGCCTCGTCGTCAAGGTCATGGCCGCTGCCAAGGCCGGCGGCGCCGACTCGCTCGCCATGGTCACCGAGCCCATCCACGCCGAGATTCCGCGATGAGCGATCCCGATCCGGCGACCGCGCCGCCGACGCAGACGTTGCCGCCAGAGCGGGCGACGACGACGACGACGCAGGCGACCACGCCGCCGCGGCAGCTGGTGTCGATGCAGCAGCGCCGCGCCGTCCAGTCGCGCATGCTCACGATGACCATCGCGGTCTCGCTCTTCATTCACCTCTTTGCCTTTGCGGCGTGGGCGTTTTTTCCGACGTCGAACAAGCGCGTGATCAACCTAGATGAGGCGTCGGTGAAAGCGCGACTCGTCAAGCTGGGCAAGCCCCGCGACGAGAAGCTCTTGCCGCGCATTCCCACCGCGCCGGCGCCAACCCCCGCCGACAAGAAAGCACCGCCGACCATCGAGCCCCCTACCAAGCCCGACAAAGAGTCGATCGAGCCTGATAAGAAGTCGGCCGCTGATATCCTCAATCAATTCAAAACTGAAAACGACAAACCCAAAGACATCAACGACATCATCAAAGACCGCATCGGCGAAGACGAAAACGAAGGCCAGGAATTCGGCGACAAAGACGGCACCGCCCTCGACGGCGAGGTCACCGACTCCTACTTCGCCCGCGTCACCGCCCGCATTCAGAAGTCGATGGAGGTGTCGTCGGTGCTCACCGATGAAGAGCGCGTGCGCCTCAAGGCCGTCTTGTGCTTGAAGATCGACGAGGCCGGCGTGCTCTCCGACATCCAGGTGAAGGCGTCGGGCTCTTCGGTCTTTGACAGCGACGTTCGCTCGGCGGCGTCGCGTGCGTCGCCGGTGGCGGCGCCGCCGCCTCCGGCCCGCAAGCGCGCCGACGACGGGGTGTGCTTCAACTTCTGTCCCGTGCGCTGCAACTGAGCGTCAGTGCAACGAGCGCAGCGCCTGGGCGCCGTCGGGGGCCGCGTAGATCTCGACGAGGCCTTCGTGGACGAGGTCATCGAGCACGCGGCGTCTGACGTCGGGGTTCGCGTCCATCTGGGCCGAGCGCCAGCGGGTGATGAAGTAGGCGAGGCCGACGTAGCCGCCCGTGAAGCGGACCTCGGCGGCCTTGAGCTCGTCGATGAACGTCTGCTTCTGCACCTCAGGATCCGACGACGGCGCTGGCGTCGACGCCGGACCATGCACATGCGCGTGCGCCTGCGCGTGCGTCGGCGCTGACGACGGCGCGTAGCCGTAGTCGGCGTCTTCGCGCACGAAGCTCTGCATGCCCTGCAACAGGTCGATGTGCTCAAAGGCCGCGCGGCGCACGCGTTGCGAGACACCGGCGCCGGCCCACGAAGCGACGTAGGCCTGCTTGCCGACAGCACGAACGCCTTCGAGGGCGGGGGCGTAATCCGCGTCACCGCTCATCAAGACGGCCACGTCGTAGGCGCCGACCGCGGCGTAGCGGAGCATGTCCGCGACCATGGTCGTGTCGACCTCTTTCTCATGACTGTATCTCAGCTCAGCGCCGCACTCTTTGCATACACTGCGAGACTGCTTGCGGGGAAACCGATACACAAAGTAGCCGGGCTGGATCTCGAGCATGTCGAGGAAGCCGTGCAAGCGGTGCTGCGCGTCGGTCGCGGGCTCGTCACCGACGGGCTCGACGCCCGTGTAGTAGTGGGCGCCCCACAAGACATCGCCGTGGACGCGCTTGACCAGCCAGTCCGCGAGGCGCGGAAAGTCGATCTTTCTACCTTGTGCTGTGTCACGCCAACCGGAGTAAAAATTCTTACCATCAAAAAACAGAGCAACACGCACCGGAAAACCTCAATCCCAAACGCTCCCCCGGTCGATTGCAGGCGGGTGGCACCGTCGAGAAACGACGCCCATCGGTTGAATGACGGACGCCGCGCGCAGGGGATCAGCCTCGTGAAACGTCAAAATGCCGACTACCAGTCCACGACATCTGTCGGCTTTGACGAGGTCAGCATGGCGCGCGGGTTTCCCGTCTCCTTCTCTCTCTCGAGCACCGTGCTCGGAGTGGCGCTCATGACCTTGCTGGCGAGCGCTTGCTCACGGCCGATCGGCCCCAGCGCGTGCACCGACCCCCGCGACTGCGCCGCCGGCGAATCCTGCGTCGCCGGCATCTGCTCCGTCGGCGTCGGCGGCAGCTGCACCACCGACCTCGACTGCGACCCCGCTTCCGGTCAGCTCTGCAGCGGCGGCACCTGCGTCGCCGGCGGCGTCCTGCAGCCCGACAACGATGGCGGCGCGTGCACGGCCACCGCCGACTGCCCGATCAGCCAGTTCTGCAACACGGCCACGGGCTTCTGCTCGGCGCTGCTTGAGGGCTGGTGCCGCCAGGACAACCAGTGCGCCGAAGACGCGCCCTTGTGCAGCAACGTGAGCCAGGGCAGCGACTACCCCGGCCGCTGCGTCCAATGCGTCACCGACGTCGACTGCGGTGGCGCCGCCTGCGTCAGCCCCGGCGTCTGCACCGCCGACGTCGGCTGTGGCGACAACGCCTCGGCCATCGCCAACGGCTGCCGCTGCAACCCCGGCTTCGTCGGCGACCCGACCACCGGCTGCACGCCCGATCTCGCCAGCGAAGGCGAGGGCGAAGGCGACACCGGCACCGAAGGCGAAGGCGACACCGGCACCGAAGGCGAGGGCGAAGGCGGCGACGGCGAAGCTTGCACCGAAGACTCCGAGTGCTTTGCCCGGCACGACATCAACTGGATGTGCGGCGCCCAGGGCAGCTGCGTGTGCGACGAAAACTGGCTCGATTTCGACTGCAACGGCGACTACGACCTCGACGCGTGCGCCTGCGGCGGCGGCAGCTCGACCCCCGGCACTCTCAACCAGCCGTGTGACTTCAACTTCGACTGCGGCACCGACGAGGCCTGCTTCATCGGCTACGGCGCCACCGCCTCTGACCCCGGCGCTTGCAAAACCACCTGCGCGACCGCCGCCGACTGCACGGCCGGACAAGACTGCATGATCGGCGGCTGGGTCGGTGACCTCGGCTTCTGCGCTGACATCCGCTTCCCCGGCGACGCCTGCGACGCCGCCGTCTTCTCCGTCGACATCGGCTTCGACGCCATGTGCGACGGCAGCGACGACGCCGTCATCTTCGACTGCTTCTCAGGACGCTGCGAGCAGGTGTGCGACTGGGCGGGCAACACCGGTGCTGAGCAGTCGTGCAACGCGGGCAGCTGCGGCAACCTCGCGTTTCACGCCGAGGCTGGCGGCGACGTCGCCGTCTGCGAATGACACGACCGGGGCGTTTTTGATCGTGAAGAAGGGGCCGCGATCGCGGCCCCATCTCGTTTCTGCGTGGGTACGGGCGCTGCAGTGAGCCGTGGCAACCCCGGAGCCCGCCATGGTCGTCACCGCCGACACGTCCGACACCGCTCGCCTCATCGCGCTGCGCCTGCACTGGGTCGCCGCCGTCCTGCTCGCGCTCGAGCTCGTCACTGCGTCGTGCAAGACCGCGCCGCCGTCGGTGCCTTCGCCTGCGAACCCGCCGGCCGCCACGCCCGGCGACAACCCCGACGCTCCGACCGCGCCGCGCACTTCGATGGTGATCGTCAACGGCCGCACCGAATGCGGTTGGGGACGCTGATGTCGTTCTTCAGCCGCTTCGCCCTCGTCGTCGTCGCCGTGGTCTGCTGTGCCCTCTTCGCCGAGACCGAGCGCGCCGATGCCATGACCCTGGCCGTTTTGTCCGCCGCCGTCGTCGCCATCGTCGCCGCAGCCGTCGTCCCCGCCGACGACGCCGCTGCCAAAGACGCCGACGTCCTCGCCTCGCGCTTCGACGCGCCGCCGACCGCGGCACAGCTTTCGCGTTGAACCGCGCGACGCTATGACCGGGGCATGCGCTCCGTCGTCGTCGTCGCCGTTGTCTCCAGCCTTGTCTCTCTGGCCGCTGCCTGCAGCGAAGCCACAGCCAAAGAAGCCGCAGCGGAAGGAGGGGCAGAAGTCGTCGCCGTGGTGCCCGCGGGCGAGCTCGGCGAGGTGTTGACCAGCTACGAGCTGATGCGCGCGGCCCTCGCCGCTGACGACGTCACGCCGGTCGCCGCGCTGGCGACGAAGCTCGAGCCCGCGGTGGCGCAGCTGGTCGCCGAC
>JANNAY010000386.1:0-1981 GCA_031384945.1 Deltaproteobacteria bacterium | reverse complement strand
GACAGCTTGGTCGCGGCCGACGAGAAGCTCTTTTCTTCGGCGACGGCCGCGAAGATGGCCAGCTTTTCGAGCGAATTCGATTGTTGCTGCATTCACAACAGTGTGTTTGCTCGCGTCGGATTGGTCCAGACGAGAAACGATGTCACACCCGGCTCATCTGAACCGCGAACCCACACTGGAGAGAACCCATGAGCCAGCGCACCCTCCTCGTCACCGGCGCCAACGGACACCTCGGACGCCGCGTCCTCGAGCTCCTCGTCGAGAAGAACCTCAAAGACACGAAGATCGTCGCCGGCACGCGCGACCCGTCGAAGTTCAAGCCGCTGAAGGGTGTTGAAGCCCGCAAGGTCGACTTTGAAGACAAAGACCTCGACAAGGCCCTTGCCGGCGTCGACCGCTTGCTCGTCGTCTCCACCGACGCTCTCGATCGTCCGGGCCGTCGTCTCGAGCAACACAACGCAGCGTTCGGCGCCGCGAAGAAAGCGGGCGTGAAGCACGTGCTCTACACGTCGATGCCGAACCCGAAGGTGGGCTCGCCCGTCGCCGTCGCCGAAGACCACCGCTTGAGCGAAGAGGCCCTCGCCGCGGGTCCGTTTGGCCACACGATCCTGCGCAACAACCTCTACATGCATTACCAGGTGCAGTCCGCCGCTGCGGCTGTTGCCCTCGGCGCCCTCTACACCGCCACCGGCGACGGCAAGGTCGCCCACGTCACCCGCGACGACTGCGCTGCCGCTGCTGCCGGCGCCCTCGCCGACGGCTTCGACGGCCGCCGCGTCGTCGACGTCTCCGGCCCCGCTGCCCTCTCCGGCGTCGACGTCGCAGCCATCATCTCCGAACTCTCGGGCAAGAAGATCGCGCACGTCGCTCTCACGCCGTCGCAGCAGCGCGATGGGCTCATCAAGGCCGGCGTGCCCGCGCCCATCGCTGGTGTGTTGGTCTCTTTCGACGAAGGCGCCGCTGCGGGCGACCTCGCCGTCGTTGGCACCGCCGTCAAAGACCTCGGCGGCAAAGCGCCGACGGACTTGAAGACGCTGCTGACGCAGACGAAGGCAGAGTGGCTGAAGTGATTTCTCTGTACTGAAGCTTCAACTTCGCGGCAGAGATCTTGGACAGGGGTCGAGGGGCAGGCTCCTTCGGCCCCCGTTTCCGTGTCGCGTGGATTCGCGCGAGACGGCTCCCGGCATTGTCCCGCACGTGGCACCTCACCCGGCGCTCCGCGCCACCCTCTCACGCTTCGCGGAGAGGGAATGCCCGATCCGTGTCGAGCTTCCAGCGCCTGGTGAATGAAGCGCTTTCGTTGCGCTGCGGCGTCGCTGTCGACGAGACATCGCGCTCGAGCAACAAGAAATGCCGCTCGCTCTCGCCCGTTTCGGTGATGCCCTCTCCACGAAGTGTGAGAGGGTGGCGCGCAGCGCCGGGTGAGGTGTTGCGTCCGCGACGCTGCCCCGCCGTCAGCCACGACGAGCGCCAGCACGCCAATGCGGGCTACAGCGCGTTCAAACGCAGCACCGGCACGACGTCCTTGCGCTCATCCCACGCGGGATGCTTCGTATAGAAGAAGTTCAAGCGCGCCTCAGAATCTTTGGCGAACGCGGGATCTGAGGCGAGCTTGTCGGCGAAGGCCTTCGCGAGCGCGGGGTCCTTCGCCATCATGGCGCGGGCCTCGCCCTCGGCGACGTACTCCTCCATATATTCCTTCTGTTCGAACGCAGCGTTGAAGAAGCCCCAGCCGACCAGCGACTCAGGCGCCGCGGGCTCGAACAGCTCGACGACGAGGCGGCCTCGCGGCTGGTTCACGCGCACGATGAGCGAGCCCGCCGGCAGCGTCGTCTTCGTCGGCGCCGACCACGTCCCCTTCGGCTTCGCCGTCGTGCGGCCTTCATACGGCCGCGGCGAGAACGTCACCTCGAAGGCCTTGAACGACGCGGCGTCGACGTCTTTGGCGGCGGTCGTCGTCGTGAAGGCGATGCCGTGGGCC
>JANNAY010000359.1:0-3452 GCA_031384945.1 Deltaproteobacteria bacterium | reverse complement strand
CCCGACCAGCCCGCCGCCGCCGCCGGCGCCGGTGGCGGCGCCGCCGTCGAAGTCAGCGTCGATGGCCGACATCTTCGGCGACCTGGGCGGCGCGCCGCCGTCGGGCGGCAACATGCCGTTCCACGGCACCAACTCCGTCGTCGTCAACACGCAGTCGCCGGGCAGCGGCCTGCTCGACTTCATCGACGACGCTGGCTCTGCCGAGATGGGCCTCGCGCCCAAGCAAGAGCAGTTCCGCGTGCGCAAGCGCTCCGGACGCGTCCTTGGTCCCTTCGACTCGCAGACCATCCTGCAGATGTTCGCGCGCGGCGAGCTGCTGGGCAGCGAAGAGGGCTCCGCCGACGGCGTCAGTTGGAAGCCGCTGGCGCAAATCCCCGCCTTTGCCG
Organism: Deltaproteobacteria bacterium; assembly: GCA_031384945.1. GTDB lineage: Bacteria > Myxococcota > UBA727 > UBA727 > VGSZ01 > VGSZ01. Next base: position 3,066 of record JANNAY010000359.1, on the reverse strand, counting down.
ACACGATCCAGAAGGCGATGGCGTCGGCCCTCGGCGGCCTCGACGACCTGCCCGTGCCGCGCGGCACCGACCTGCCCACGCCCAAGAAGGGCAAGAAGGGCAACGTCGGCCTCGGCCTCGGCGACGACGACAACCTGCCGGTGCCTGCCGGCAACACGATGAACCCCGATCTGCAGGTCGGCACGGGCGACCTCTTGCAGGCCGAGAAGGCCAAAGAAGAGGTCGAGCGTCGTCGTCGTGACATGGCCGAGGGCAAGGGCAAGCGCCGCGCCCTCGCCGCCCTCACCGGCCTCTCCGTCGTCGTCGTCGTCCTCTGCGTCGGCGTCGCCGTCAACTTCGCCACGCCCTATGGCTGGTTCGGCTACAAGCTCGCCTTCCCCGACGAGATCGTCGTCGTCGAGACCGTCAAGGCCGTCGAAGCGCCGCCGCCGCCGCCGACGTTGCCCGCCGACAACCGCGACCCCAGCGAGCTGATCAAAGACGACAGCTACATCTCGTACCGCCAGGCGGCAGAGCAGTTCGCCCGCATCGTCGAGGCCCGCACAGCCATCAGCCCCTTCCCCGACGACGGCAAAAAGGCCGCCGCCGAGCAGGCGCGCTTTCTGGCCTACTTGACCGTCGTCGAAGACATGCCGGCGTTCTTGCCGCAGCTGCAGGCCGCCCTCGCCCTCGCCCCCGGCGGCGACGAGGTCAGCATCGCCATCGCCAGCGCCGCGGTCGCCTACGCCGACGGCAAATTCGACGTCGGCGAAGCGAGCCTCAAGCCCTTCGCCGATCCCGCGCGCTCGCTGCCGCCCGGTCGTCTGGCCGAAGTGCTCACCTGGCAGGCGCTGGCCCTGCGCGGCAAGGGCGACGTCGACGGGGCCATGAAGAAGCTCGATGAAGCGCTGCAGGCCGACATCAAGGCGGCCCTGCCGCTGTCGCTGCAGGCATCGCTGCTGTCGACGTCGGGCGCGCCCGAGGGCGCCCTCGAGTACGTCGAGAAGGTCTTCGCGGTCGCGCCGCAGCACCCCCGCGTCACGATCCTGAAGGGCAACCTGTTGTCGGCGCAGTCGGCCACCGTCGAGGCCGGCAAGGCTTTGCTCACCGAGATGTCCGAAGGCCCGAAGGCCAAGGGCGCGTCGCCGGCCCAGCAGGCCGAAGCGTTCATGGGTCGCGCCGAGATCGCCATCTCGGCCCGCTCGTATCCCGAGGCGATGCGCTTTCTCGGCGCCGCCGTCGCGCTGGTGCCGCAGAACCGTGCGCTGCGCGTGCGCGCCGTCGAGTTCGCCATCCGCTTGCGCGAGTACACGGTGGCCCGCGAGCACGCGAAGGCGCTGTTGCAGCTGGTCCCCGATGACGCCGACGGCACCATCGGCATGGCCCGCGCGAAGATGGGCACGCGCGACACCCTCGGCGCCTACACCGACCTGCAGCAGGCGTTGAAGAAGCAGCCCGACAACGCGCCGTTGAACTTCTGGTTCGGCGTCGCCGCCAAAGAGATGGGCAAGGTCGCCGAGGCGCGCACGCAGTTCGAAAAGGCCCAGAAGCTCGATCCGAAGCGCGCCGACCCCGTCGTCGAAAACGTCATCGACGCCGTCGAACGCGGCAAGCTCGCCGACGCGCTCAAGATCGCCGACGCCGCCATGAACGGTGTGTCATCGGGCGAGCGCTACCGCGTCCGCTCGGCCAAGGCGTACGTCTTCACGCGACGCCGCCAGTTTGCTGAAGCCGATGCCGAGTACCAAAAGGCTCTGGCCGAGAACCCGCGCGACTCAGACACCCGCGCGCGCTACGCCGAGCTGCTCGTCGACATGAAGCGCGTCGGCGACGCCGAAAAAGAAGTCAACGAAGCCCTGCTGATGGATGGCAAGAACCCCACCGTCATCATCGCCGCCGGCGACATCGCCCGCAGCCGCGGTGAGCTCAAGCAGGCCCTCGACCGCTACGAAGAGGCCATGCAGCTGGCGCCCAACGCGTTCGAGCCCTACGCCCGCGCCGCCGTCACCGCCGCCAAGCTCAAAGACGTCGCCCGCGCCAAGGGCCTCGTCGAGACCGCTGGACAGCTGCGTCCCAACAACCCCGACGTCATCGCCGCGCAAGCCATGGTCGTGCTCGCATCCGACCCCAAGCAGGCCGCGAGCTTGTTGCAGGCCGCGTCTGAGGCCGCGCCTGAAGACCCGCTGCTGCCCTTTCTCTTCGGCATCACCAACCAGTCGATGGGCCAGCACGTCGAAGCCATCGATGCGCTGAAGCGCGCCGTCACCCTCGCCCCCGACTACGACGACGCCTGGTTCGCGCTCGGCAAGGTCAACCGCGAGCTGGGCCGCAACGAAGAGGCGAAGAAGTGTTTCGCCCAGGTCGTGCGCATCGACCCGAAGCGCGCCGACGCGTTCGTCGAGACCGCCGACATCCTCGCCACCCTCGGCGACGACGCGGGCGCCCTCGAGAGCTACGAAAAAGCCTTGAAGGCCGACCCCAACAACCCCGGATCGGTCTGCGCCATGGGCGAGACCCTGATCGTGCGCATGGGCGAAGACGTGAAGAACCTGAAGCGCGGCATCGACATGCTCGAGCGCTGCGTGAAGCTGAACGACAAGCACCCGTCGGCCTGGAAGAACCTGGGCAACGCCTTCAAGACCATCAACAAGAAGAAAGAAGCCGTCTCGGCCTACAAGCGGCACCTGAGCGTCAACCCCGACGACCCCGAGAACGCGATCATCCAAGACTTCGTCGTCGACCTCGGCGGCAAGCTCGGCAAGAACTGAGCAGCTAAACGCCGGCGGCGCGCAGCGACTCGGCCAGCTCGGTCGCCAACGACGCCAGCTTCGGGTGCTTCGCTTCGAAGGCGAGGGCGGCGTCTTCGAGGCGGTCAACGGCGTCTTCTTGGTGCGGCTGCTGCGCCTCGAGCTTCGTCTTGATGTCGACGAGCACGGTCTCGAGGCGGGTCTTGGCGCGCAGGATCCGCTGCAGCGGAGCGATCGAATAGGAGAGCAGCTCCTCGGAGTAGATCATCGCGACGCTGGTCGTGAGGACGATGCCCAGCGCGGACTTGAGCAGCCGGCTGCGGAGCTCCGTGAGGTGCTC
>JANNAY010000344.1:0-4398 GCA_031384945.1 Deltaproteobacteria bacterium | reverse complement strand
CTCACCAGCAGCAACATCGCTGACTATGAACGCGATACGACCGACCCCGGCGCGGTCTATGCTGATCCGGCGCGGCGCGCGTCGTACTTAAACATGTATGGAAACATCTGTTTTGATACGCGTGAAGAATATATTAATTTTCCTTGGTCATCGGAAGCCAAATAGTTCCACCGCGGCGCCATCACTTACGTATTGCGGGCGGTCGCGGGTTGCTTTGCTATCCCGCCTCGTGTGCCCTCGCGGCCGGAGGCGTGCAGGCGCCGCAGAGCAACCCGTACCAGCATCGAGCAGCCCGCCGCCATGACCGCCAACCCGTTCGTCATCCTCTACGTCGAAGACGACGACCTGGCCCGCGAGCTGTTCGGCGAGTTGCTCGCCAACCCTGCGCGCCGGATCGTGGCGGTGGCCGACGGCGCTGGCGCGCGAGAGGCGCTGCGCGAGCAGCACGTGAACCTGCTCATCACCGACGTCAACCTGCCAGACGGCTCGGGACTCGAGGTGGCGCGCGACGCCCTTCGGCAGAACCCTGGGCTGCCGGTGATCGTCTGCTCTGGGTACGAGTCGACGGGCATCGCCCGGTCGCTCGGCCCCACCGCTCATTCGCTGAGGAAGCCCATCGACCTGGACGAGCTCGAGGCGCTCATCGAGCGGCTCGCGCGATGAGGGGCTCCGCGGTCGTCGTTGAAGGCTGAGCCTGAGGTGCTGTGGGCTCGAGACGTTCAGCCACTGCGGCAACCTCGATGACGAACCGTGCGACCAGCGCCGCCTTGCGCACGAACCTCGTCGACGAATTGCGGTTCGTCGTCGAGGTTCTTCGTTTTCTGGGCTCGAAGCCGGCGAGGTGCGTCAACCACATCGGGCGTGCCTCCGGGCCTGGCGTGCGCAACAAATGTTGTCATCACAGGTCACTGATTTGATGTTGTTGAAAGTCTGAACGCGCTCCATCCCCACGGACTTGCGGCTTCCAGACAGGAAGATGAGGCTGACGGCGTGCGACCTGTGCAACCCCGTCATGGACCGGCCCGTCTCACGGGTCCAACGGCGAAGTCGCAGGCGACAACCGCGTCGACGACGACCGCAACGACGACGACGACGCCGCCGCCAGAAGACCGCTTTGATGCTGCGGACGACAAGAAGGGCGCCACCTTCAGAGTGCGGCGGACGGCGTTCGCTTCATCGGCGTTGTTCTTCGGCGCCGAGATCGCCGTGAAGGTGAACCACGTAGACCCCCTCAACGGCGGCCGAAACGATCTGAAGCTCACGTGGACCAACGACGGCAGCAACGGAATCGTCGACGTCGAAAGCGTGCTGCTGCGGCGACAGATGGGCAGCCACGCGCGCTTCGAGCTGCAAGGTCCGGCGTTGCAGGCCCGCGCCGACGACGAGGCGCTGCCGCTGAAGGTGCGTTTCATTGGTCTCGCGGTCGCCGCGCAGGTGTCGGCGCCGTCACCGCACGACGACACGCCGCCGCAGCTCGAGATGAAGGTGGAGGTGAAGCTCACCGACAAGAGTCTGGGCTCGTTGGCCGCGCTGGCCGGCGCGACCGCCGAGCTCACGTCGCTGACGACGGAGCTCGCTGGCAGCGCCGCGGGGCAGGCGATCGGCGGTGCGCTGCTGACGGCGATTCCCGTCGTCTCTGGGGCGGTCGCGCTGCTGTCCGCGCGCCGCGCGGTGAAGACCTTGCGCGACGCCGAGGCGACGGGCGCTGAGAAGTCTCTCTCTGTGCTGCGCGCCCTCGCCGATGCGACGTCGGTGGTGCTCCCCGTCGTCGGCACCCTCGCGAACGTCGCGCTGGTCGCGGGCACTGTCTTGTGGGCGCGCTTCGGCCACCATTTTCGCAAGACCGAGGGCTCGACCCCGCCGACGGGTCCGCCGCCCACGGGTCCGCCGGTGTCGTCGTGACCGGCACCGGCGCTGCGACGACGGCGCTGACCCAGCTGTTGACGCGCCCGCCGGCGGCGGACCTCGCGGCGCGGGTCGCCTGGGTGCAAGCCCTCGCTGTCGCCATCGACGACGCCGACCTCGGACCCGCAGGCACGGCCGCTGCGCAAGACGTTCGCGCGGCGCTCGGGGCCATCGTCGCCTGGGGTCGAGGCCCGCGCACGCCGGACTCCGTCGTCGAGCTCAACGGCTTGATGGCGGCGCTGCTGCGACGCGCGTCGTCGACGCTGTACCGCGCGTTGTCAGAGACGTGGCGCGCGCTCGCAGCGGCCGACGCCGGCGCGGTCGGGGTCGCTGACGCCTTTGCCGCGGCGGCTGCAGCCATCGACGCCGGTGACGACGTTCCCGCCGACGTCGTGGCAGTGCTCCGCCGCTGACGCTGCGCTTGAGTGCGAGCGGCGACGCGACAGAAGATGCGGGGAACCGAAGGACACAATCCGATGAAGCTCGTGGCCCTTCTCCTGCCGCTGGTGTTGCTGGCGTGCCCGTCGTCGCCACCACCGCCGACGCGCCCGCTGCCAAGTCCGGTGCTCGCGCCCGACGTGGAGGCGTGGGCGCTGTGCGTCGAGCACATCGAGAAGTGCCGCCGGCCCTACGGCTTCTGGTTCGACATGATCACCGGACGCGCGATCACGCCCGACCTCGAGTGCGCGCGCAAGGCCGACACCTGCTCGACGCACGCGGAGTGGGTGAAGGCCGACGGCGACTGCTGCCCCAAGGCCTGCATCGACCTCGTGCTCACCACGCAAGACACGCGCGCCATGTTCGTCGACCCCGCGGCGCCGAAGCTGCCGTGCTTCCAAACGGTGCTCGCGAAACAGACAGTCCCCTGATGGCGCGCCTCGACGACAACCTCGCGATCCTCGAGCGCTTGCGCGCGTACCTGCTGGCGAACCCCGACCAGCGCTTCGGCCAGGCGCTGCGCAACCTCGGCGTCGTCGACGAAGTGCACTCCGCCGACGGTCCACCATGGAGAGACGGCTTCAACGAAGAACCGTCGGGGACGCTGCACCGGATGGCCGGGCGGCCAGGTAGGCCTACCTGCGGCCCAGGAGCTCATCGCTGACCCACGCGTCTGGCGGAGTCGACCGACGCCGGACGCCGTCGACGTCGAAGGCGACCGCGGCCAGCGCCCGCGCATGCAGCGAGAAGGGCGAGTCAACCGAATGGGGTGTCGCGCGCAGCGACGGCCCACCGACGGTGACAACGACGGCGATCGTCGTGTGAGCGGTCAGGGCAGCGGTGGCCTCGATGGCCGCGGTGGTCTCGGCGCTGTGTCCGTTCTTCAGCCACGTCTGACAGTGGTGGTGGGCCGGTTCAGGACCGCCGGCAGCGGCGCTGCACAACAAGACCGGAATGGAGCTCGTGCGCGGATCATCGGAGAGGAGGCGCACGGCATCGACGCCGCTGAGGTCAGGGAGGTCGCGATCGAGGACGATGGCGTGGGGGCGCACGGCGCAACCGGCGGCGTACTCGACGAGGCCGACGGCCGTGGAGCAGCAGATGACGACGTGGCCGCGACGGATCAGCGCCCGGCTGATGAGAAACAGAAAATCGTCGTCATCGTCAACGACGAGCAGGTGCAACGGAGCGATCATGGCGACCGCCCATCGCGCACGAACCGAACGCACGTGATTCCACTGTTGTTCCCCATGACCACCTCGCACCGGCGGCCCGTGCGCGCACCGTGCCGCCGGCGTCGTCGCACTGGCGCGCCCGGCGAAGACCCTGGGGAAACGGCGCCGCGCCACGATCGCGCAACATCGCCGTCGCAGTGTACGGATCGGTCGTCGTCGTCATCTGCCGCCTGCGTTGCTCGCGCCGCAGAGCCCCCAGCACCCCCGCTCGCGTCTCGTCGACGAGAAGCAGAGGCGGATCGAGCTGCGAGCATCGTCGCTCCCCGCCCCCCTCGCCCAGGCTCGGACCCCAAAGTTTTGGGGTAGAAGTCGCGGTTCCATGATGCATTTCGGCGCGTCGATCAAACAGCATCGTCGTCGGAAATCAACTGCTGCCTGTTCGCTCGAGTTGCGATCCTGCACCCCAAAACTTTGGGGTCCGAGCCTAGGAGGGGCGCGAATTCGATCAAGAACTGTGCGGTCTCGTGACGAATGCCGCCGTGCACGATGGCCCGAAACTCCGTCGCCGTCGGAAACGACAACTCGGCGAGCGCGCCCTTCTTGAGCACCGCCTTGCCGAGTCGGGGTTCGAGCAGGGCACGTGCAGCGACGACGAAATCGAGGCAGTCGGCCTCGGACACGACGGGCTCGTGATTCCACTCGACGTAGACGCGGCCGCCGTAGACGAGGGCGCGGCCCTTCTTCACCAGGGTGACGCCAACGACGGGCCGCAGTGCTGCATCGCTGTCGCTGTCCCAGCTGTCGGGTCGCGGCAGAGGCCCGAGGCGCCCGAGCAGGGTGGATCCCGGCGTCGGCGCGAAGGGCAGAGCGAGCGCGGCGG
>JANNAY010000285.1:0-1984 GCA_031384945.1 Deltaproteobacteria bacterium | reverse complement strand
CTACCGCATCCCGATGCTTTACCTGGTCGACAGCGCGGGCGCGCGCATCACCGACCAGATCGACATGTTTCCTGGACGTCGTCACGCCGGCCGCATCTTTCACAACGAGGTGCGCATGTCGGGCCTCGTGCCGCAGGTCTGCCTGCTGTTCGGACCGTCGGCCGCCGGCGGCGCTTATATTCCTGCATTTTGCGATGTCGTCTTTATGGTCGACAAGAATGCCTCGATGTACCTCGGCTCTCCGCGTATGGCTGAAATGGTCATCGGCGAGAAGATCTCGCTCGACGATCTTGGCGGTGCGCGCATGCACACGAGCGAGTCGGGCTGCGGTGATTTTCTCGTGAAGAGCGAAGAAGAAGCGCTCTCGCAGTGCCGCGAGTGGCTTCAGTATTTTCCGCAACGCTGCGGCGAGAAGCCGCCGGTGGCGAACGCCAAGCCCCCGAAGAAGTCGCGTGCCGTCGACGACATCGTGCCGCAAGATGAGAAGACGATCTTCGACATCAAAGAACTGATCGAAGCCGTCGTCGACGAAGGCAGCTTCTTCGAGGTGAAGAAGCGCTTCGCCACCGAGCTCGTCACCGGCCTCGCCCGCATCGACGGACGCGTCGTTGGCATCGTCGCCAACCAGCCCAAGCAAAAGGGCGGCGTCTTGTTCGTCGACAGCGCCGACAAGGCCGCCCGCTTCATCTTCTTGTGCGACGCCTTTGACATTCCGCTGGTGTTTCTCTGCGACGTGCCCGGTTTCATGATTGGGTCAAAGGTCGAGAAGCAGGGCATCATTCGCCACGGCGCCAAGATGCTCGCGGCCATGTCTGAGGCCACCGTGCCGCGCATCTGCGTCGTCGTTCGCAAGGCCTACGGCGCCGGTCTCTACGCCATGAGCGGTCCGGCCTTTGAGCCCGACTGTACGATTGCATTGCCGCAGGCTTCGATTGCCGTGATGGGTGCCGAAGCCGCCGTCAACGCCGTCTATTACAACAAGATCCAGGCCCTGCCCGAGGCCGACCGCCCGGCCTACGTCGAGAAGTTGCGCGCCGAGTACCGCGACGACGTCGACCTGAAGAAGCTGGCGGCCAACCTTGTCATCGACGCGGTCGTGCCTGGCGCCCACCTGCGCGCCGAGCTGGCGCGCCGCCTCTCGTACATGTCGTCGAAGTCCGATCAGCGGCCGCCGAAGAAGCACTGCGTTTACCCCGTCTGAGGAGCACGTCTCATGTTGAAGAAAATTCTCGTCGCCGTCGCCGTCGTCGCTGGCCTCGTCGCTGGCATCGGCCTCGCCCGTGGCAGTGATTGGCGCGTCGAGCGCGCTCTCGCCATGAAGGCCAAGCCTGAGACGGTGCTGCCGTTGCTGACGGACTTCGAGAAGGGCTGGACGCAATGGTCCATTTGGTCCTCGATGGATCCTGCCGCGAAGTGGACCTTCACCGGCACGGCCGGGGCAGTCGGTCACGCGATGACGTGGGGGGGCCCCGAGGTCGGACGCGGCACCTTGACTATCGTCACGGTCGCGCCGGCGCGCGTGGTGCTCGTGGGTGCCATCGAGAGAAAAGACAATAATGACACCACGACGTTCACTCTCAAAGTTGACGGTGAAAACACGACTGTGACGTGGCTCGACGAGGGCAAGGCGCCGCCGGTCGTGGGGGGTCTGTTCAAGGGCAAGCTCGAGCAGATGTTGGGCGAGCAGTTTCAGAAGAACCTCGAGCAGCTGAAGGTCGTCGCTGAGAAGAAGCAGCTCGAGCTCGATGCGCCGAAGCCGTTCGGTGATGCGCCGCCGGTTCCTGAGACGACGCCGCCGACGACGCCTCCGACGACGCCGCCGACGACGCCGACGACGACGACGCCTCCGACGACGCCTCCTCCGCCTGCGGATGTGCCGAACGTGCCGACGACTGTGGGCTGAGGCTGGGCGGAGGGCTGCTTGGCTTGTTTGAAGGCTTGAGCATTGTCGCCTGATTGCCCCCCTCGCCTGGGCTCGGACCCC
>JANNAY010000165.1:0-6794 GCA_031384945.1 Deltaproteobacteria bacterium | reverse complement strand
TGTCGGCGCCGCTGCCGCCAAGGTCGACGACGTCGCCGCCGTCGAGCGGCAACAGCACCGCGTGCGGCTCGCCGGAGCGGAAGTCGGTGAACGCGACGAAATCGGCGCTGACAGAAGGAATCTGGCAGGCGTCGACGGCGCTGCTGTCGTCGACGTTGCAGACGTTGCCGTCGTCGGCGGCGGTGAGGTTGACGGGGTTGGCGTCGACGTTGACGGCGTAGGCGATGAGGTCGACCGAGGTGTCGTCGTCGTCGAGGCCTGTGCGCTGGTCGCTGAAGAAGAACACCGTGCTGCCGTCGGGCGAGAGCACGCCGTCGCTCTCGACGCCGAAGCTGCCAGCGACGCTGTCGGCGCCCAGCGGCCCCTGGATGAAGCGGGGCACGTCGACGGTGATCAGGCCGGGGGTGCCCTTGAACTCTGCGCGCATCGCGACGCGCGTGGTGACGCCGTCGAGGGCCACCGCCGAGATGCGTCCGGCCAGCGTGTCGGGGCCGTCGGTGTTGGTGACGTCGATGGCCGACGCCGAAAAGTCGAAGCGGTGCAGCAGGCGCTGTCCGGCGTCGTCGTTCATGACGAAGTAGATGTCGGTGTTGCCGTTGTTGTTGGGCACGTCGACGACGGCGGGCACGACGCTGGCGTCGACGCCGACGGCGACGTTGTCGTTGCCGGTGAAGCGGCTGCTGACGAGCGTGTAGAAGCCGCCGCTCGGCGAGCCGCGAAAGCGGTAGAGGTCGGCGCCCTCGTTGTCGTCGACCTGGCCAGAGAATTCGCCGACGAAGCTGGCGCCGCTGACGAAGAGCAGCTGGCTGCCATCGCGGTTCATGACGACGTCGCGGGTGGCTGTGCCAAAGGCGGTGTCGCCGATGCAGCTGACGCACAAGAGCTGGCCGAGCTCGACGTCTGCCAGCAAGAGCTCGGGGGTCAGCGGATCATCGGTGACGATGCCCAGAGAGGCGGGCGGCGCGTCGCAGGCGAGGGCGACGAAGCGGCCGTCGTCAGAGATGGCGCTGCTGTCGCAGCCGACGACAGCGGGGTCGGCGACGACGTCGATGTCGGCGGCGCGGCGGCGCACGTCGTAGATCTCGGTGGTGGCGATCGGCTGCGGTGTTGCCGCGCCGTCGAAGCCGCCGGCGATGACGATGCGGCCGTCTTCGACCTCGAGGGCGGTGGGGCCGTTGCGGGCCGTCAAGAGGTTGCGGCCGCGCACGCTGGTGCCTGTCGCGGGATCGAGGATCTCGGTCGAGAGCAGCGGCACGTTGTCGACGTCGACACCGCCGACGACGAGGATGCGGCCGTCGGGCAGCAGCGCGCTGGCGTGGCGCTGCCGCGCGATGAGCATCGCGTGCGAGGTCCATGTGCTGTCGCCGCTCGTCCATGTCTCCCACGTGCTGCCGCCGCCGATGACGACGAACTGCTGGATGTCGCCGGTGATGTGCAGCGTGTGCATCGTGTGTCCGGCGTGCGGTGCTGCGAGATCGGGCGGCAAGAGCCCCGCGGGCGTCGAGCCCGGTTCGACGGCGGTGACCGCGCCGCCAGAGGTGACGGCGAAGGCTTCGACGCTGGCGGTGGCGAGGTCGAGGTTGGCGCTGTCGACGACGCCGCCGAAGACGACGCCGTAGGAGGTGCCGTCGCTGACGTCGAAGACGCTGCCGCCGGTGGCCTCGGCGCGCGGCACGCGGAGATCGACGGCGACGGTGCTGCTGGCCGGGGTGATGAAATTGATGTCGGTGGCGAGCACCACGTCGCCTGCGTCGCTGACGGTGCGGCCGCCGACGACGAGCGTGCCGAGCGAAAGATCGATGAGCGTGGTGTCGAAGCGCGGGGTGAGCAGGCCTTCGCCACCCTTGTTCAGACCCTGGCTCAGATCGGCGCTGAGCTCGGGCTGCGTGTTCAAGGTCACGCGGCGCACGTCGCTGAAGACCAACGGGCTGCCTTGCTGCACGAAGCGGACGCCGCCGGCGATGACGCTGGCGAATTCGCTGAGCGCGCCGAAGCGCGCGCGCACGCCGCCGTCGAGGCCGGCCGCGACGAAGCTGCCGAGGCCGATGACGCTGCCACCGTCGTCGAGCGAGATGGCGGCGATCTCGTCGGCGGCGTTGACGCCGAGCACGACGAGAAACCGTCGGCCGTCGCTCGTGTCGACGCGGACGCCGCTGCCAGCGAGGCCGCCGGGCAGGTCGGGGCCGGCGACGACGATGCCGAAGTCGCCTTCTTCGCCTTCGCCTTCGCCCTCGTTGCCGACGACGGGGTCGATGTCTTCTTCGCCTGCGATGCAAGCGGCCGCGGTGTTGGCGGCGCACTGCGGAAACGGGTCGACGATGCTGCACAGCGCGTCGCCGTCGAGGTCGGTGCCGCGGCCGATGCCGATGCAGGCGGCGGGCTCGGTGACGTCGGGTTGTCCGTCGGCGTCGTCGTCGCAGTCGAAGTCGCCGCAGAAGACATAGCCGGCGTTTTCGCCGAGCGAGGCAAGGGGATCGCTGGCGTCGGGGAAGCAGACGGCGGCGCAGGCGGCGACCTCGGCGGCCGGGATGCTGCGGTGTCCGTCGCCGTCGCAGTCGCGGTCGTCGGCGCCCTCGGGGCAGGGATCGTTGGCGAGCAGCTGCACCGGCCACTGCGCCGGCAACTCAGACGGCAGGGCGATCGGACCGCTGGCGAGATCGCCGCGCAGGGCGTCGCTGCAGACGACGACTTCGTAGGGGCCGGCGGCGATGCCCGAGACGCGGACGACGGTGGCGCCAGCGCCGATGTCAACGACGCGGGCGGGGGCGGGGGCGGCGGCAGCGTCGTCGCAGCCGGCGATGGGCGTGCCGGCGGGCGCGAGCACGGCGAAGGCGAGGTTGCCGGCGGGCTCAGAGAGCACGAGCTCGATGGTGACGGTGGGCGGCGGCACGCCGTCGAAGGTGAAGACGGGGCCGGGGTCGAAGACGCCCTCTTCGCCGTTGGCGACGCCAGCGACGCTGACGGGGCCTTCGACGTCGACGACGTTGCCGATGGTGCCGTCGGCGTTTTGGTCGAACAAGACGGCGACGACGTCGACGGTGCCGGCGGGCAGGCGCGTGAGCTGCCAGTTGGTCTCGATGTCGGCGGCGGTCTCGCCGTCGTTGCCGAGCTCGAGGCGGCCGCTGACGTCGTAGCTGGCGCAGGCGGCGCCGGCGCTCGACGTCACACCGGCGCCGCCGAGGCTGCCGTCGCTCACGCACGAGCCGCGCAGCGCGTAGATGCGCACGACGCGGCCGCCGGGCACCGGTGACAGGGCGCCGTCGTCGGCGACGCCGGCCTGGCCGCGCAAGCCGAAGCTGCCGTCGAGGTTGACGTCGCCGAGCAGCAAGAAGCCGGGGCGGCCGTCGGGCAGCGCCGGCAAAATGCCGCTGAGCGTGCCGCCGCGGTCGGCCCAGCCGTCGCCGTTCTTGTCGTCGACGAGCCGCAGATCGAAGCGGCCGGTGGGCAGGCCCTGCAAGCCGAAGACGCCCCCGTCGTCGCCCGCGCGGCGCAAGGCGCTGCCGACGCTGCTGACCTTGACGAACGAGGCGCCCTCGCCGAGGTCGACGCGGACACCGCGGCCGCTGATGTCACCGGGGGCTGTGTCGATGGCGCGGTCGAGCGGGAAGCAGGACCCGACGAGCACGCCGACGAGCGGCGTGAGGGCGGCCGTGGCGACGACAAAGAGAGAGGCACGGTGCGAGCGCATGCCGCATCGTGCCCCAACTCCCGCGCGCTGACGACTTCGCGCCGGCGAAACCATCGCGCGCTGACATCGTTGACACGCTCCACCAACTGCGTTTCAGCCGGGGCGCTGGCGCATCATTCGGCGTCGCTGTCCGGCTTCTTTCCGCCCTCAGCTGCGCGCGGCTGCGGCGCCCGCAGCACGGGGAACGCCGCCTGGGGCGCGAAGTCGAGAAACTTGCGGGCGGTCTCGAGCAGGCCGCGGCCTTCGACGGCGGCGAGCTCGCCAAACGACGCCGACAGCGACGACAAGAGCTGGCTGTCACCGAGGCGCGTCAACGCCGCCGACAGCTCGGGCGACAGCGCCTGCGCTTGCCGCACACGTGCGTCGGTCTGCGCGGCGAGCAGCGTCATCTCGAGCTGCTGCCGACGATCGAGCTCTTTGAGGTCTTCGACCGACTCTTTGATGCGGAACTGCAAGCGCACCTCTTTGATCTCGCTCTCGCCCTTCGACGCAAGCAGGTCGGCGGCGGCCTTTTGCTCGAGCAGCGCGCGGCGGTGCTCGATGCGCCGCTTCTCGGCCTCTTGCACCTGCAGCTCGAGCTCGTCGTCGAGACGGCGCGACAAGAGCTTGGTCTGCTGGTCTTCGTTCAACAGTTGCCGCGCGATTTCTTCGGTGCGGCGGTGGTCGAGCAGGCCCGATTCGCGGGCGGCGACGTCAACGGCCGAGCGCACCGCCTGTTGCTGCGCCTCGTCAAGCAGGCCTTTGACATCGTCGTCGACGATGTCGCAGGCGTGCACTTCGACGTCGAACACCCGCAGGCCGTTCTCTTTGAACGCGAGGCCCTTGCGACCGCTCTCGCTCTTCTCGCCGAGCACGGCGTCGCGCACCAGCTCAACGATGTCGTTGCGCAGGTCGCGCACGAGCACCTTGCGCGCCTTGCCCTTGATGATCGACGCCGCGTGATCACAGAGCAGCTTCACGTAGTTGTCGACGATGAACCACGCTTGCGCGTCGCCTTCGAACGACACGCGAAACGTCACCTTGATGTGCGCGCGCACGAGGTCTTTGCAGACGACGTCGACGACATCGCTGACCTGGTTGCCCTGCACTTTGAGAAACACCGTCGTCAACAACTTCTGCGTCGTCTTCGGCGTCCCCGTCGACAGCGCCAGCGACTCGAGCGTCTCGTCAAAGGCGAGCAGCACCGTCTGCGGACCCTGCACCACGCGACGTTGGCCGCGGCGGTCTTTCACGCACACGGCGTAGCCGGACCACACATCTATGCCGACGGCGCCGTCGAAGCGCGTGTCGAGCACGAGGGTCTGCGGCTTGTGAAACGAGCGCGAGAACGAGTCGATGCCCTCGTGCGTCTTCGCCAACGCCGGCGGCGCCACTGCCACTGGCGTCTTCTCGGCCTTCTGCAACGGCGCGGTGCCAGCGCGCAGCGCGCGGTTCAGCTGCAGCGCCTCGTCGTTGCCGGGGAACATCAACATGCTCTCGCGGTCGGACAGCGCGCGTCGGATGATGACCTCGATGCGCGGGTCGGCGAGAAACATGCGGGGTCCGGCGATCAGCCGCACGTCGCCGCTCTGCTTGTCGAGCACGTAGCGGCCCTCGCCGGCCGGAATTGCGACAGCGTGGTGCACGACGTTGTCGAATTGCGCGCCGGGCGGCTTGACGATCGCGTGCTCTTCGCGCGGGAAGTACAGGCGCGTGCTCTCGCCGGTGAGAAAGAGCTCGTCGCCTTCTTTGTGGGCGACACCGTCGTCGACGAAGGGCGCGATGACCTTCAGGTGCAGTCCCGAGGTCGAGCTCAATTCAATGGCGCGAAAGCGGCGCTTGTTGCCCTCTTCGACAAAGCGCTCGTCAGGCGCAGGAAAGACGACGGCTTCGCCGCGCACCGTGCGCTTCTTGCCGTTCTCTTTCACCAGCACGCAGTACTCGAGGCGCTGCAGCGTCACGGCCTCGCGAATCAGACGGCCGTCGTCGTCGGCGACGATCTCGACGCCGTTGGGCGGCACGTAGAAGCCGGTGGTGTCGCCGGGGATGACGATCTTCTGACCCACCTCGAACGTCGTCGCCTTTGCTTCGCTGCCGGCGCCGAACACAGCGGCGGGATCTTTTGCCGCGAGGTCTTTGTCGTAGATGCGGGCGACCAGGTACTGCGACGACTGCAGGCGGTGTCCCTCGACGACGCGGGCGATCTGGCCGGGCCAGAGGGCGAAGCTGGCCGGGCCTTTGACGATGACCTTCTTGCCGACCTGCAGCTCAGCGAGCCCTGAGGCGACGCCGATGCGCGGGTGTCCGTTGTCGAGCGCCGGATTCTTCAACACGACGTACCAATTCTCGGGCGCCGTCGCGAAGAGCTGAATCGCCGTCGACAGCTCTTCAGCCGGCACGAAGCGCTTGGCGATTTCGTCGAAGATGACGGGCTGATCGGTCTGCGCCAGCGACGTCTTGTTGGGCCCGACGTAACAGTTGATGTGGCCCTTCGTGGTGTCGAGCACCCACGCGTATTCGTTGGGCGCGAGCACGAGCTCACGTTCACGGGGCAAGCGGCGCGTCGTCTCTTCCATGGCGTCCTCCGGTGGTTCGGACGACGACAAGAGCAGCCTTCGGGCCAGCGCTGGCGCGGCATCGCAGCCACGCGCTGCTCACGTTCGGCGCAGGGCGCTGCGCCGAACGCGATCAGCGCGGCGGAGGGCGCCAACCGCCGAGCTCTTGCTCCAGGACGCGGGCGACGGCGATGGTGACGGCGTCGGCGCCACGACGTCCGATGACCTGCACGCCGAGGGGGACACCGTCGCTGTTCTTTCCTGCTGGCACGGCGGTCGCGGGCATCTCGAGCACGTTCCACAGCGCGGAGTAGACGAACGCGCCAGGCAGCGCGGTCGCGCCGCCGTGTGCAAAGGCCTCGACAGGAAAGGGCAGTGACAAGAGCACGTGTTTCGACGTCGGCAGCAACGTCTGCAGCTTCGTCACCAATTGATCGCGCACAGCGAGGCCGCCCCTGACGAGAGGCAGCGTGTTGCTCGCGGCCTCGAGGCCCGCGAAGAACAAGGCTGGACCGGTGTGACGCGGACGTCCCCACAACAAGCGCGCGACCTCGAGGCCGACGTCGACGCGG
>JANNAY010000163.1:0-15534 GCA_031384945.1 Deltaproteobacteria bacterium | reverse complement strand
GCGCTCGAGCACCTCGGGCGCATCGAGCAGCTCGCTGATGCCGCGGCGCTTGATGAGCTCGCGCTCGAGCACCTCTTTCGCCTGACGCGGAAAGAGCTCGTTCACCTGATCGATCCAGCGCGGCACCGTCAACGCCGACGCGCCTTTGCCGCCCTGCTTTTCACGGTCCGCGCCACCAGGTCCGACCTCGTAGAGAAAGCCCAGCGTGTCTTCGAGACCCTGGGCGCTCTCGTCGAGCAGCGGCAGGCCTGCGTCTTTGCCGGCCTTGCCCAGCACCAGCCGCCAACGCGTCAGCGCCCGCGCGTCACGGGCGGGGACGCCCGCGCTACCTGAACGCTTTTTCGCTTTCACAGCGACCACTCTTCGAGGATGTCGGCGACGCGTTGATCGATGCGGGCCATGTGCGACAGCGCGTCCGTCGACGTCGTCAGCGTCGTGACGGCTTCGGCGTCGCGCAAGCCGTAGCGCTCGGCGACGTGCACGGCGAGGTTGTCGCGCTGCCGCTCGTGCAAGCGCTCAAAGGCGTGCCGCACCTGTGGCAAGAGCTGGCGAAAGGCGTCGTCGTCGGCAGCTTGCAAGAGCTCGTCGACGGCGGCGACGAGGGCGCGGGCGCCGAGCAAGATCGAGGTGCGCGACACGCTCATCACGCCGTCGAGAAAGGCGCCGGCCTGCAACAACACATCAGGACGGGCCTTGGCGTAGGCGACGACGTCGTTGCAGAGAACGGCGGCGTCGTCGGCGCGCATCTCGACCAGCAGTCCTTGAAACGCGCCCTGCAGGTACGGCGTCGTCGACAACGACCGCGCCGCGCGCAGGTTGTCGACGTAGGCGTCTTCGTCGAGGGCGAAGGCGTTGTTGCCGAGCAAGACCTCACACAAGACCTGCAAGCCAGCGACGATGTCGGCGAATTCGTCGTCGCCGACGTCAGCTGTGCCGC
Organism: Deltaproteobacteria bacterium; assembly: GCA_031384945.1. Taxonomy (GTDB): domain Bacteria; phylum Myxococcota; class UBA727; order UBA727; family VGSZ01; genus VGSZ01. The sequence goes on along the minus strand of JANNAY010000163.1, from coordinate 14,597 downwards.
CGATCAAGAAGCAGGCGCGGCCGTAGGCGCGGTCGACGAGGGCGCCGATGCCGTCGTCTTTTTCGTGGCGGTGCAAGAGCAAGAGCGCCGCGACAGCCTCGGCGAGAGAGACGAAGCGCTGGTCGGCGTCGACGGCGGCGGCGCAGGCGACCTCGAGACGGCGCACCAGTCCTGGAAGGTTCATCTGCAACGACGCCACGAGCCGACGGCAGGCACGGCCCGCGTGATCAGCATCCTCGGCGAGCTGCTCTTCGAGCAGCGCCGCGGCGGCGGCTTCGACGTCGTCACCGTAGAGGTTCTTCTCGATCAGCGACTCTTCGATCTTGGGTGACCACTGCAAGACCCAGCGCTCGGCGAAGAGCGACGCCGCGTTCTTCTCGTCGAGAAATTTGCCGAGCGGCACGCCGAGGTGACGCAGCCGGTGCAGAAAGACCGAGCGGGCGCGGTCGTCGTCTTTGCGCAGGTCGAGCGCGAGCTCGGTGCGCTTGTCTTCGCCCATGACCTCGCCGAGGCCGCGGTCGTCGAGCTGCGCATAGAAGTCGTGCACCAGCGGCAGCTGTCCCAACGCCGGCGTCACGCGGCCGACGACGGCGCCGATCTCGGCGCGCTCCATCGCCTTCAAGAGGCCTTTGCCTTCTTCGTCGGGCTTGCCCTTGCAGCAGCACGTGACCAACGCGTCGCGGATGTCGTCGAGCACCGGACGCTCGCGCCCGCGCAGGGCGGCCAACATACGCGCGTGTTGGCAGACGGCGATGGCATCGGCGCTGCTGAGGCCGGCGACGTCGTCCTTGCGGCCTCTGACGAGCACGGCGACGACGTGGGCGAGCATGGCTTCGACGGCGCCGTCGCTGGCGTTCTTCGTCGTCGCGTCGTGCAAGCGCGCGTACCACGAGGGCGCGCGGTTGCCCGCGCCGTAGCCGCTCTTCTCTGAGACGCGCAGGTGCGAGTACGGCGTCACCGTCGCGTAGTGCGTGCCGGGACGGCGCGCCGGCGGCGGCGTCGTGTCTTTGCGATCGAGAAAGAGGTGGAAGCCGCCGCAGACGACGAAGACGTCGTTGTCGTCGACGCCGCGGGCTTCTTTGGTCGCGTTCAGCGTCTGCCACATGCAGCGCTCGCGCTCGAGGGTGCCATCGCTGTGCATGCGCGCTTGCGGTGTTGTTGCGCGCACGGCGGCGCAGAAGGCGGCGAGGTCTTCGCGGTACGGCTTCCACGACGTGTGCTTCGCCGCGTCTTCGAAGAGCGCGTCCCAGCACTCGGCGAAGCTGCGGTAGCCGGCGGCGTCGGCGAGGGATCTGTAGAAGTCTGACGACGTTGCCAGCGCCTCCCAGCCCTCTCCTCGCGCCCCCGCGTCCGGCGCAACCGTGTCGTCGCCGTCGCCGTCGTCGTCAAGGCCGTGGTCGTCGTCGTCGTCGCGCTCGTGTTCTTCGATCAGCGCGGAGCGGGGCAGGTCGAAGAAGACGACCTCGCAGCCGATCTCTTTGCAGGTCTTCAGCGCGACGTACTCCGGCGAATACGCGGTGAAGGGAAACCATGCCGAGAACCGCGGCGGTACATCTTCAGACGGCGACGCGATGCCGGCGAGCTTGGTGACGTTGTCGTCGTCGCGGTAGCTGACGTAGAGGGCGATGGGGGGCTTGGTCTTCTCGTCGACGATGTGCGGCACGAGGTGTGTCGCGTCGGCGGGGGCCTCGAGAAACAACAGCTTCGGTCGCCGCTCGAGCAGCGCGGCGCGCAGGTGCAGCGCCACCGTCGGCGAGTGGTGCCGCACGGGAAACCAGCAGACGGCGTCGTCGAGGACGGCCCGCAGGTTCGCGGCGAAGGGCAGGGCGCTCGTCATGGGCGGCACCCACGGCAGGAGAAGGCCCCCCTGGCCCCCCGAAACCGGGGGGAAGTCGCGATTGACGAGACATCCTCGAGCTCCGGGCCTGCGGCGACGAGCGCCGGGCCTGCGACGACGAGCGCCGCGCCTGCGACGACGTCACGGGGCTCGACTTCCCCCCGGTTTCGGGGGGCCAGGGCCTTCAGGAGCGCGCCTCGACGTGCGTCCATCAGCCGATCGCCTTGAGGGCAGCGTCGTGAAACGCCTTCCACGACGGGTCCGACTGCGCCCGCTTCTTCGCCACCAGCGTCAGGTATTCGCGCAAGACGGCGAGGTCGCCGAGGTCTTCTTTGACGATGCCGCCGACGAGGTTTCTGGCGACGTCGGCGCCGCCGACCTTGCCGTCCCCGAAGTAGCGGGCGTGCAACGCAGAATCCAAGGCGCAGCCGATGGCCTCGGCCGTCGACACCGTCGTCGTCGGCTTCTGCACGCCGTTGCCTTCGGCGGTGACGCCGGTGCGCAGCTCGCGAAACACGGTGGCCAACAGCTCGAGCACGGGCTCGTCGAGCTGCAGCGGAATCTTGTAGCGCTCGAGCAGCTCTTTGCTGCGCTCGCGCACCACGTCGACCTCGGTCTTCAAATCAGCAATGATTGGAATGTGAATGTAGTTAAACCGGCGCTTCAAAGCAGCAGAGAGCTCGTTCACGCCTTGATCGCGCGAGTTGGCGGTCGCGATGATGTTGAAGCCCGGCCGCGCCCACAGCATGTTGGCGTCGGGCAGCTCTGGGATGGCCACCGCTTTGTCTGACAAGATCGACACCAGGGCGTCTTGCACGTCGGGAACACAGCGCGTGATCTCTTCAAAGCGCAAGAGCGCGCCGGTCTTCATCGCGATCATGGTCGGCGCAGGAATCAGGTTCTGCGGCGTCGGGCCTTCGGCGATGACCCGCGCCACGTTCCACGAATATTTGATCTGCTCTTCGGTGGTTCCTGCTGTCCCTTGAATCGTCAGGGTCGAGCAGCCCGAAATGGCTGCCGCCAGGTGCTCGGACAGCCAGCTCTTGCCGGTGCCGGGCTCGCCGACGAGCAAGAGCGCGCGTTCGCTGGCGAGGGTGACGATGGCGCGTTCGACGAGGGCGTCGTCGCCGAAGAATTTGCGCGTGATGGTGACGTCGATCTTTTTGCCGTCGACGGTCGCCACCAGCGGCTTCTTGGCGCCGACGACGTAGGTCAGCACCGACCGCGGCGACAGCTTCCACGGCGCGGGCGGCGGCCCAGCTTCGTTCTGCTGCAGCGCCAACAGCTCGAGCGCGTAGCGCACCTCGGCCGGCTCACGCACCCGATCGCGCGTCGTCGTGTCGTCGCCCTTTCCGTTGGTTGTGACGTCGACAGCGGCTTCTTCTACGGGCTTCTTCTTCGACGCCATGGGGTCAACTCCACTCAGAACAGAGACTTGGTGAGCGCCTGCAGATCGATGTTCTCGAGGTTCAACATCAGGTGCCGCGGACCGCGCGCTTCGAGCAACGACAGGGGCTGAAACACCATGCGGCAGCGGTCGAAGTGCAGCACGCCAAAGACCTTCGACGACGGCGGCGTCTTGCGCCACGACGCCAGCGCCGCTCGCAGCTCTTTCGACTCGTCCGTCTTCGCCAGGTTGACGACGACGCCGAATTCGCCGGCCGCGCCAGAGAAGGCCAGGGCGCAGCTGTCGACATCGTCGGCGACGGCGACAGCAGCGACGGCGCCGACGTCGACGGCGACTTCGACGGCCAACTCGACCTCGAGATCGAGGGGCGATGGGGCCCAGCCGACGACGCGGTCTCTGACGGCCGCTTTGTCGAAGCCCACCACGCGCTGCCACTCCGTGAACGCGCTGCCCTTCGCGAGCTTCGTCTCGGCCGTGAGCATCAAGCGCCCACCGCCCCCTCTGCCCACAGCGGCGCCGTCGACCACGATCTGCGCCTTGCTGAAGGTGAACACCGCGCTCTCGGTGAGCAGCAAGGGCTTGAAGCCCTGCGGCTTGAGCTCAAGGTGCAGCAGCGCCTCGGCCACGATCTTCGCGCCCCTCTCTGATGAGGACGGGCGCGGCACGATGTGCGACCAGACCAGCGGCGCGCCCGCCGGCAACACGCCGCAGTCGGCGACCAAACGGAAATGGAAGTCGAAGGCGCAGACCCCCATTCCTTGTGGCAACCGCTTGCGCACGCCGACGCAGATGACCTCGATGCTGTCGACGGCCTGCGGTGGCCAACTCAGCAACAAACGTCCGAGCAGGGCGTCGTTTTTTTCGGTCAACGCCTGGTGCAGCCCGCGCGCGAGCACCCACGACCGCGACAAGAACAGCGCCAGCCGCTTGCCCGAGAACGTCGACGCGCTCGTCAAAAACCGCCCGATCTCTTCGACCACGTAGCGCAGCGATGCCGCGAGACGTCCGAGCTTGAGCCGCGACGCCTCTTTGAACGAGACCTCGAGCCGCTCTTTCGTCGCTGTCGACGCCGTCACCATGCCGCCAGCGACGAGGTCTTCGACGGCGTGGGCGAGGTCGTCGAGCACGGGCAACAGCTTCTTCGCCTCGGCCGCAGGGATCGCCGGCGCATTTGGAGCCATCAAAACAGAGGTGGGGCGGCCCGTCTTGGCCGTCGCTGACGCCGCATCATCGACGTCGTCAGCGAGCACATCGGCGATGCCCTCGACGGTGAGCACCCGCTCGAAGACGCGCAGCGAGACCATCAGCTCCATCAAGGCGCGGGCGGCCCCTTTGTCGCCGCCCTGCTGCTTCAACAGCAGCGCCTGAATTTTTCCGGCGACGTGGGCAGCGCCGGCGTCGTCGAGGGCAGCGGCGGCGGCGCCGAGCACGCGGACGTCGTCGGGTCCGCAGGCGCTGAGGCCGCGGACGACGAGGTCTTCGAGGGCGCCTTCGAGCGTCTCGAGCGTGCTGCAGGCATCGGCGCGCCAGCCCTCTCGCGCGGTGCGCACGACGACATCAGCGGGCAGTTCGGTGACGCGTCCCACGGCGACGACGCAGACCACGACGACGACGGGGCCGCAACGGAAGCCCAGGCGTGAACGTGAAGGCCCCCCTGGCCCCCCGAAACCGGGGGGAAATCGCGATTGACGCTGCATCATCGAACGCTGAGCGCTCGACGACGTCACGGGGTGCGACTTCCCCCCGGTTTCGGGCGGTTTCGGGGGGCCAGGGCTTCAAGGGCATCGTCGATCGCGACGCCAAGGCGGGTTCGGCCTCAGGCGCGGTCGAGCACGAGGTGGCCATCGACGCAGTGGGGACACTTCACCCGCGTCGGTGCCACGACGTCTTCGACGGCGACGCGGCGGGCGGCGATGGCGAGGCGGTCGACGGCGCGCGACGACCTCAGCGGCTCGGCGGTCTCGGGGTGGTGCGCCGGCTCGGCGAGGTCGGCGGCGGCGAGAAAGGTCGCCAGCGACAAGAGATCTTCGATCTGGCCGCCGCGCGACAGGTAGGTGTGAAACCGCTCGCGCCGGATGGTGGCCTCGACGAGGCGCGGCACGGCGACGATGCGGCCCTGCTCAGCGCTCCAAAAGGGCACAAGGTCGGCGACGAGGCCGAGGGCGCCGCCGCAGGGGCCGAGCTCGACGACGTAGCTGTCGCTCTCACACTTCGCGCCATCGCACGACAAGCGCACCGGCGTCGGCCGCAGCCCCGGATCGCGCACGAGCTGCGAGTCATCGATGACCAATTCGTCGTCGGCGCCGACGCCCCAGCCGTCGTCTTCGTCGGGGTCGGTGGCGTCAGCGACGGCGGAGTGCGGAGCGGCCTGCGGCGGCGCCGTCACCGGGATCGTTGTTGCCGGCAGCTGCGACGCCGAATTCTGCAGCGGCGCTTCTTCGATCACCGAGATCGGCAGCTCTGACGAATTCGCCGGCTTCGGCTTCGTCGTCATCCCCGCGGGCCGCGTGAATTCGACGTCTTCGCCGTCGTCAAAGGCCGACGTGTGCCCGCGGCGCGCAGCGGGCTTCTTCGTGGGCGCCGTCGCCGGGATCTCTTTGCCGACGAGCACCGGCAGATCAGAGGTGCGCAGGTCCCACTCGATGGGATCGTCTTGCATCTCTTCGTCGACGATTGCGCCGTCTTCGGCGACGACCTCGATGTCGAGGCCGAGGTCGCTGTCGTCGGCGGGGGGCAACTCTGACGGCAGCCCCGTCAGCCCCGTCGGCCCCGTCGGCCCCGTCGTCGAGGCCGGCGCAGGAGGCAGCGACTCGCTCTCGCCGATGACGGTGGGCAGCTGCGTGATGCCGCTGTCGACAAAGGCGCGAAACCGCTCGCGATCGAGGCTCGCGTCAAAGAGGATCTCGAGGCGCTTGGGCGACGTCGCAATGGCGCGGTGCACGCGTCCACCGAGGATGTGCTCTTGCTCGGTCTTCGGGTGCACGACGACGAGGGCGACCGGCGCCCCCGCGGGCAAGAGCACCGGCGTGAACAAGACAGTGCCGCCAGCGACGACGTGGGTGCGTTGAAATTCTTCGAGCCGCGCCTGCGTCTTGAGACGAAGCAGAAACGACGGCACCGCGTGCGCCGACGCCGCCGGCAGCTGCGCCAGGGGCGTCGTCGTCGACAGCTGCTGCTGGTGCGTCTGCAGCGCTGTGATGAAGTGGTCCCAGCGACGCTTGGCGTCGTCAGACAGGGCGAAGAGCGAGAGGCCGACGCCTTGCCCCGACAGCGTGCGCGAGACGGTGGCGGCGACGTGCACGGCGCCCGAAAACGGCGGCGGCAGGTGGATGACCACCTGCACCAGGTGCCGGTTGTGCGGCGGGTCGACGATGGCAACGAACAAGCCGTGGCGGGCGACGTCGACGGCCCGGCCGCGCCGCACGCCGCGGCGGTCGCTGATGTCGACGTCGACGTGAAAGCGAAACCGCTTGCTGCGGCGCTGGTCTTTCGATGGCGCGGTGGGCGCGGCGGTCGTCACCGTCCTGTCGTCGCACGCGCTCACCCGCGCCCGCAACCAAGCAGATGCGCTGTTCCGTGCTGAAGGTAAGGTGCGGACATGTGGACCTCCCTGCTTGCTTTCGCGCTCTCTGTGCAGGCGCCCGCTGAGCCGACGACGACAGCGCCGACGACAGCGCCGACGACAGCGCCGACGACAGCGACGACGACAGCGCCGACAGCGCCGGCAGCGTGGCGGCAGACGGTGGGCGTGTCTCTCGTGGCGGGCGGCGCGGGATTGGCCGCCGCCGGCACGGCCGGGCTGACGCTGGTGCAGGTGCTCAACACGCCCGACCGCCGCGGCAACCCCGTGAACGAGACGCAGCAGACGCTGACCGAAAACACCGGCTTCATCGTCGCCGGCGTCGTCTCGCTCAGCGCTGTCGCGATGGTGGTGGGCGCGTCGATGCTGTTGATCGACGACGCGCCGGCTTCTTCTTCGACGACGACGACGACGACGCCGTCCAACAACAACAGCGTCTACTGATCGACCCAGCGCCTATTGAGCGGCGCCGACAAAGGCGTCGGCGAGCACGGCGGCGGCGCGGGCGACCTTGTCGTCGTCGACGTCCATCTCAGCGAACGGCGTGAACTTCTTCACCAACAGGTCGCGGCGCAGCTCGAGGCAGAGGGTTTGCTTCGGCCACTTGCGCGCGAACGAATACGCCCCCGTCGACGGGTGCAGCGGATACGTGCCGCTGTTGCCGACGTCGAAGCCGATGCCTTCGAAGCCGGCCTTGACGGCGGCGACGAGGCTGGCGTCGGCGCAGACCTCGCCGTCGGGGGTCGTCGTGATCAGGTCGACCGACGGACGCAGCGGCCACGACGGCTCTTTCGCCGGCGCATACGCCTCGTGCAGCGCCTGCACGATCTGCTCGTTGACCTCGACGTCGACGGTGCGCGGCGCGTAGGTGTGCAGCATCAAGGCATGTCCGCCGCGGCCACCGCCGCAGACGGCCTCGAAGGCGCGAAAGCAGACGTCGCGGTACTGGGCGTATTTGCCCAACAACAGCTGCAGGTCGTCGTCGTCTTTGACGTAGGCGACGACGCCGGGCGTGATCTTGTCGCCCTTCGCCGACGTCTTCGGCAGAGCCTTCGGATCGATGATGCGGTTGCAGTCGATGAACGTGCGCGGAATCTGGCAGTGCAAGAGCGCCACCGACGTCGACGGCCGCGCCTTCACATACGCCTGCGCCACGGCGACGCCGACCTCGGGGGCGCCGACGTCGGTGTTGACGAAGAAGAAGTCGATGAGGTCTTTGGGAAACTCACCCTTCAGCTGCGCCTGCAACGACGTGAAGTGCGAAGCTTTCGTCGCGCCATGCGGAACTTCGATCAACAAAGCAGGCGGCCCGTCGACGCAGGCTGAGCCCCTGACGACGACGACCTCGACGACGCCAGCGATGGAGACGGGGAAGCTCGCGAACGGGTTCATTGCGCGTACATCTTGATGCCCGTGGCCGCAGCGAAGCTCAGGCGGTGCGCCTCGGCCCAATCCGGGTGACGGACGACGACGTGGCCGTCGCTCAACAGCGTGTTCTTCCAATTGCGCCGCGTCTGGCCGGGGCGGAAGAGCTTCTCTTCGACGACCCACTGGCCGGCGTCGCGCATCCAGTCGCCGAGGCCGGTGATCTTCGTGATCTTGCCCTGGCCCATGGCGCGCTTGAAGACGATGCCGACGTTGTACTTGCGCTCGGTCGAGGCCTCGAACGACTTCCAACACGACACGCGGGCCCACTCGCGAAACAGGTCGATGTCGCCCGTGTAATTCATCTGGTCGACGAGGTGGGCGCCGCCAGGACGGCAGCCGATCTCGCCGAAGACGGCCTCGCCTTTGGGGGTGAGAAACCACTCCATGTGCGTGAAGCCGGTGCCCATCTTGAGGGCCTTCAAGACGTTGTGGCCGAGCTGGATGCCGCCCTGCAGCCGCGGCTGCTTCATGTCGCGCACCGTGATGATGACCGGTGAAATCCACTCGATGTTGCGCGCATCAATGGGCTTTGGAAGGTACGAAGCGATGTTCTCGTACGCGGGGACGCCGTCGATGCTGACGGTGTCGTAGGTGAATTCTTCGCCTTCGATGAATTCTTCACAAGAACATTCTTGAACATGCCGCATCGTCGGCAAGATCTTCTCCATCTCGGCCTTTGACGACACCTTGTGCGTGTCGGCCGAGCCGGCGCCGGCGATGGGCTTGAGCACGAGCGGGTAACCGATCTCTTCGGCAGCGGCCCAAATCTCTTTCTCTGACGAGACGCGCACCGAGCGCGGCACGCGCAGACCCGCGGCCTTCACGCGCTCTTTCATGATCTGCTTGTCGCGAAAGCCCCTGACGACGTCAGCGCTCATGCCCGGCATCTCGAGCTTCTCGCGGATGCGCGCGGCGAGGATCGTCAGAGGCTCCCAGTTCGACAGCACGCGATCGACCGTGCGGCCGCCGAGCCACGCCGTCACGCGGGCGATGACGTCGTCTTCGTCCATGATGCGCGGCACCTGCAGGTAGCCGCTCATGTAGCTGCGCAGCTCGGGCGACAGCGCCTCTTTCGGCGTGTCGGCGACGCCGTAGACCTCGGCGCCGACCTCTTTGAGGCCGCGCGTGTACTGGATCATCTCGGGCGGAAAGGTCGGGGCGAGAAAGACGACGCGCATGGGTGCAGCTCCGGACTTCGCTCGCCGCAGGGGCGGGCGTTGACGCAACGCGCCCGCCATTCTCATCGTCAGACATGACGCGCAATCTGGTCTTCGTTGCTCCCTTTCCCGCTGACGTGACGATGCGCTTCGTGCGCGCCGCCGCGAAGCTCGAGAACGTGAAGCTGCTCGGCGTGGTGCACACGCCGCCGCCGAACGCCCACGAGATCTACGACGACATCGTCCGCATCGAGAACCCGATGGACACGGGCGAGCTCAAAGAGGCCATCGAGAAGCTCAAGCGCAAGCACGGCCAGCCCTACCGCATCATCGGCGTGCTCGAGATGATGCAAGAGCAGCTCGCGCTCTTGCGCCAGCACTTCGGCGTCGAAGGCACGCCCCCCGCCGTCGCCGACGTCTTTCGCGACAAGGCGAAGATGAAAGAGGCGCTGCGCGCGGCGGGCCTGCCGACGGCGAAGCACAAGACGTTGACGACGGCCAAAGACGCCAAAGACTTCGTCGCCGAAGTCGGCTTCCCCATCGTCATCAAGCCCCCCGCCGGCCTCGGCAGCAAGAGCACGTTTCGCATTCGCTCGATGGAAGAGCTGGGCCACGCCCTCGACGTCCTCTCGATCAACGACAGAAACCCGATGCTCGCCGAAGAATTTCTCACCGGCCGCGAGTTCTCGTTCGAGACCCTCACCGTCTCTGGCACCCCGCGCTGGCACTCGATCTCGACGTACTCGCCCACCTGCCTCGAGGCGGTCGAGACTCCCTGGATTCAATGGTGTTGCATGTTGCCGCGCGACATCGCCGGCAAAGAATTCGATGATATCCGCGATGTGGGCTTCAGAGCAATCAAAGCCCTCGGCCTCAAAGACGGCATGACGCACATGGAGTGGTTCCGCCGCCCCGACGGCAGCATCGCGATCGGCGAGATCGCGCAGCGCCCCGCCGGCGCCAACATCTCGATCATGAACACCTACGCCCACGACATGGACCTCTACAAGGCCTGGAACCGCGCCGTCGTCGACAGCGCCTTCGACGGACCTTGGGAGCGCAAGTACGCCGTGGGCACGGCGTTTTTGCGCGGCACGGGCCGCGGACGCGTCACTGGCGCCACCGGCTTCGCCGAAATCAAGCGCCAGCTCGGCCCCTCGATCGTCGAAGCGAAGATCCCGACGGTCGGCGACCCCAAGAGCGACAGCTACGAAGGCGACGGATACATTATTGTTCGCGATCCGAGCACTGAGGTGGTTCAGAGTCTCTTGAAGACCATCATCCAGACCATCCGCATTTACTACGCCTGATGGCCACCCGCCGCGTCGTCAACGCCCGTCCTCCGCCGCAGCCGCCGCCGACGCCCGCGCATTCGTCGTCGTCGCACTCTTCGGCCGACGTCGCCGCCGTCGAAGCCTTTGTCGCCGTCTCTGGCGACGTCAAAGGCCTCGTCACGACGCTGTCGTCGAAGCTCGACGCGGCGCGCTTGGCGAAGGCGACGTCGATGCTGAAGGCCGATCGCTTTCAGCTCTTCGCCGACGTCAGCGCTGTCGACGTCGTTGGCGTCGTCAAATCGCAGACCGACAGCTCGCTCTTCTACGCCTGCCGCCTCGCCAGCGACGGCAGCTTCTGCTGCTGCACGCAGAACCTGAACGCGTGCGGCGGTCTGCGCGGCGCGCTGTGCAAGCACTTGCTGGTCTTGATCCTCGGCCTGAGCAAAGCCGGAAAGCTCGACGTCACGACGGCGACGGCGTGGTCGCTGGCATCGACGACGCAGAAGCCAGCGCTGGTGAAAGACCGCATGGGCGAGGTCTTCCTCCGCTACCAGGGCGTCGAAGCCGGCACCGTCGACTGGCGCCCCACCGAGACGCTGCCCGAAGATTTCTACGCGCTCTGACGACGACGATCGGCACCGCGATCTGCGCTCGAGAGATCACCAGCGTTGGCGAAAATGCCGCAGACGCCACCACCGACGAACGCAGCGGCGCACCGACGAAGCAGCAGCGAAGAAGTCGCGCGCGCCGAATTTGACGTCGTCACGGAAGCGGACACGTGGCCGCAGAGGCGAACCAGCAAGAAGCCTCTTGCGGAGTGGGATGTGGTCGTGTCTAACGGCGGCGACCTTACGAACGCACATCGAGGAGATCGCCGTGTCCAAGGAGAAATTCAGCCGCGACAAGCCGCACGTCAACGTCGGCACCATTGGTCACATCGACCACGGCAAGACCACGTTGTCGGCCGCCATCACCAAGTGCATGGCCGACCTCGGCCGCGCCCCGTCCAGGGCGTACGACGCCATCGACAAGGCGCCCGAAGAGCGTGAGCGCGGTATCACGATCAACACCGCTCACCTCGAGTACTCGACCGAGAAGCGCCACTACGCTCACGTCGACTGCCCCGGCCACGCCGACTACGTGAAGAACATGATCACGGGCGCCGCGCAGATGGACGGCGCGATCCTCGTGGTCTCCGCCGCCGACGGACCGATGCCCCAGACGCGTGAGCACATCCTGCTCGCCCGCCAGGTCGGCGTTCCGTACATCGTCGTCTTCCTCAACAAGTGCGACATGGTCGACGACCCCGAGCTCCTCGACCTCGTCGAGATGGAAGTTCGCGAGCTTCTGACCAAGTACCAGTTCCCCGGCGACGCCGTCCCGATCATCCGTGGTTCGGCGCTCAAGGCGCTCGAAGGCGACAAGGGTGACCTCGGCGTCCCGTCCGTGATGCGCTTGATGGACGCTGTCGACAGCTACATCCCGACGCCGGAACGTGCGACCGAGAAGCCGTTCTTGATGCCCATCGAAGACGTGTTCTCCATCTCCGGCCGCGGCACCGTCGTCACCGGCCGTGTCGAGCGCGGAATCGTCAAGGTTGGCGACGAGTGCGAAATCATCGGTTTCAAAGACACGATGAAGACCACCGTCACGGGCGTTGAAATGTTCCGCAAGCTGCTCGACGAAGGTCGCGCTGGCGAGAACGTCGGCTGCCTCCTCCGCGGCACCAAGAAAGAAGAAGTCGAGCGCGGCCAGGTTCTGGCCAAGCCCGGCTCCGTCAAGCCGCACAAGAAGTTCAAGGCGCAGGTCTACGTCCTCTCGAAGGACGAGGGCGGCCGTCACAAGCCGTTCTTCTCGAACTACCGCCCCCAGTTCTTCTTCCGCACCACCGACGTCACCGGAACCATCGTGCTGCCCGCGGGCGTCGAGATGGTGATGCCGGGCGACAACACCTCGATGGAAGTCGAGCTGCAGACGGTCGTCGCGATGGAGAAGGAACTGCGCTTCGCCATCCGTGAAGGCGGTCGCACCGTCGGCTCCGGCGTCGTCGTCGAAATCATCGAGTGATTTGACTGTGAAAAAGCGAGGGCGGCCTTTCCGGGTCGCCCTCGTTTTTTCTCTCCGCACCTTGCTGGCCGCAGGTTGACCCGAGAGGGCCGACCCGAGAGAAAAACTCCGCGCGGTTCAGACGCTTCTGTCCCTGACACCCTCATTCTTTTCACCGTACACTGGTTCCGCAACCCAACAAGCGACCGGCCGTACTGCCCAGTAGCGAGGTTTTCATGTCCACGAAGAACAAGATTCGCATCCGTCTGAAGGCCTACGATCACAAGCTCTTGGATCAATCGACCCAGGAAATCGTTGAGACCGCCCGCCGCACCAACGCCAAAGGTGCCGGCCCGATCACGATGCCCACGAAGATCAACCGCTTCACCGTTCTCCGCGGTCCCTTCGTCGACAAGAAGTCGCGCGAGCAGTTCGAGATCCGCACGCACAAGCGCCTGCTCGACATCCTCGAGCCCACCCAGCAGACCCTCGACGCCCTCATGAAGCTCGACCTGAGCGCCGGCGTCGACGTCGAGATCAAGACCTGATCTTTACCGTGGTCCGTCGCGATCACGGCTGATCTGCTGTCCGCTTTTGCACCCCCCTCTTACTGCTTCAAGCACTTCTAAAGGTTCCTGTCATGGCCAACATTGATGTCCTCGATTTGACCGCGAAAAAGGTCGGATCGATCGAGCTCCACGACGGCGTCTTCGCCGCCCCGATTCGCAAGCACCTGCTCACCGAGATCGTGAACTGGCAGCGCGCCAAGTCCCGCGCCGGCACGCAGTCCGTCAAGACCCGCACCGAGGTCAACGGCACCACCAAGAAGCCGTACGGCCAGAAGCACACCGGCAACGCCCGCCAGGGCGACATGAAGGCCCCCCACATGCGTGGCGGCGGTGTCGCGTTCGCGCCCAAGCCGCGCGACTACGACTACGCCATGCCGAAGGCGAAGAAGCGCGCGGCTCTCGCCATCGCGCTCTCGCTCAAGGTCAAAGAGGGCGGCATGCAGGTCGTCAAGTCCTTCGACATGAAGGAAGCGAAGACCAAGAACGTCGCCAGCGCCCTCAAGGCCCTCGGCACGCCGAAGACGCTGCTCGTCGACGGCGACAACACCAACCTGCAGCGCGCCGCCCGCAACCTCGGTGACTCGCGCTACCTCCACGTCGATGGACTCAACGTCCTCGACCTCTTGAAGTACCCCAAGCTGGTCATCAGCGAGTCGGCCGTGAAGGCCATCCAATCCCGCCTCCTCGGCGAAGAGGGCTGAGCCGAGAGGCTCCGCAAGGAAGGAATTTCATCATGTTGAACAAGCAAACCTACGGCGTCATCGTGCGTCCCCTCGTCACCGAGAAGTCTTCGGCCCTCAAGGCCGAGGCCAACAAGGTGGTCTTCGAGGTCAAGCGCCAGGCCAACAAGATCGACGTCAAGAATGCCGTCGAGAAGCTCTTCGACGTCAAAGTCACCGACGTCAGCACCATGATCATCCGCGGCAAGCACAAGCGCGTTGGTTCTTCGTTTGGACGCAACTCCAACTGGAAGAAGGCCATCGTCACGCTCGCCAAGGGCACCGACCTCGACGTGTTTGGCGCCACCGCCATCCCCGGCGCGGCCGAAGAAGCTCCGCCCGATCAGGGCTGAGCCCCGCCTCACGCAAGTGAGTGAAAGAAGCGCCCCATCGGGGCGCTTCTTTTTCATTTCACGGCGCTGCGTGGTCGACGACGAAGGCGTCCCAGTCGGCGGGGACGTCGCCGGCGACGCGGCTGACGGTGGCGACGTCGTCGACGGCGGCGAGCAGCGCGCCCTGCAGCGTGGACCTGCGGGCGCTGCCGTCGTCGTCGTCGTCGTCGTCGTCGTCGGCTTCTTC
>JANNAY010000139.1:0-2661 GCA_031384945.1 Deltaproteobacteria bacterium | reverse complement strand
GCGACGACGACGCGGCATTTGCAAGCCGAGCTTCAACCCTTCGCGCTTGAAAAAACGATGGGGCAGCTGCAGCAGAATTCCCGCGCCGTCGCCGGTCTCGGGGTCGGCACCGACGGCGCCGCGGTGGGCGAGCCGCTCGAGCAGCGTCAGCGCGTCGTGCACCAACGCGCCTGACTTCGTCTTCGTCAGGTCGGCGATGAAGCCCACACCGCAAGAGGCGCGCTCGTCTTCTGGTCTCGTCGTCATCTCTGGCACTCCGGGCTTCGTCGGCACCGCTGCGTCGCCGACGAACGCCGACTATTGCGCGTCGCGTCACGATGGGTCCACAGTCATTGCGCGCTGCGTTGATCCGACTGCCGGGAGCCCGTTGATGATCGTTTCGTTGTTGGCCCACGTCGCCAGAGACGTCGCCGAAGCCGGCATCGTTGGCGCCCCCGTCGCCGCCCCCGTCGTCATCGCAGGCATCGACGCCGGCAGCACCGCCTGGATGTTGGCGTCGTCGGCGATGGTGCTGTTGATGGTGCCGGGGCTGGCGCTCTTCTACGGCGGCATGGTGCGCAGCAAGAGCGTGCTGACGACGATGATGCACAGCTTTGTCGCCATGGCGGTCATCGGCGTGCAGTGGATCGTCGTCGGGTACGCGCTCTCGTTCGGCAAGTCCGTGCTCGGCGGCTTCGTCGGTTGGGACTGGAGCTACTTCGGCCTGTCGGGCCTCTCGCACACTCAGCTCTACGGCGACAAAGGCGTGCCCGAGCTCGTCTTCGTCATGTTTCAGGGCAAGTTCGCGATCATCACGCCGGCGTTGATCAGCGGTGCTGTCGCCGAGCGCATGCGCTTGCGCAGCTTCATCGTCTTCATCGTCTTGTGGTCGACGTTCATCTACTGCCCGCTCGCTCACTGGGTCTGGGCCAGCGACGGCTTCTTGTTCGGCTGGGGCGTCCTCGACTTCGCCGGCGGCACCGTGGTGCACATCAGCGCCGGCGTCAGCGCCCTCGTGCTGGCGATCCTTGTCGGTCCGCGCCTCGGGTGGACAAAGGGCGTCGCCATGCAGCCCAACAACCTCACGATGACGCTGACGGGCGCGGGCCTCTTGTGGTTCGGCTGGTTCGGCTTCAACGCCGGCAGCGCCGTCGCCGTCGCCGGTTCTCCAGCAGAGGGGCCCGTCGCTGGTGCGGTCGCCGGCCTCGCATTCACGACGACGCAGGCGGCGGCAGCCTCGGCAGCGCTCGTGTGGATCGTCATCGAGCGCCTGCGCCACGGCAAGGCCACGACGTTGGGCATGGCCTCTGGCATCGTCGCTGGCCTCGTCGCCATCACGCCTGCTGCGGGCCACGTCTTGCCGATCAACGCCTTGTTCATCGGCGCCTTTGCCTCCATCGCCTGCTTCTTCGCTGTCCAATTGAAGAACAAGTTCGGCTACGATGATTCGTTGGATGCCTTCGGCGTCCACGGCGTCGGCGGCATCGTCGGGGCGCTCTTGACCGGGGTCTTTTGTTTCACACCGGTGGTCGGTGTGCTCGGCGGTCATTTCGCCCAGCTCGGCAAGCAGGCCGCCGCCGTCGGCATCTCCATCGTCTTCGCCGCGGTCGGCACGTTGATCATCGGTGGCGTCGTCAAAGCGCTGTTTGGTTTGCGTGTTCCTGCGCAGCAAGAGACCGACGGGATGGACGTCGCGGTGCACGGCGAACGCGGCTATGGTTTCGACACGTGAGCGTGGCCTCGCTTTTCAGAGGACTGTGATGAAGCTGATCATCGCCATCATTCGCCCCGAACGCCTCGACGCCGTGCAGCTCAAGCTGCGCGCTGTTCTCGACGAGGGCGACCACTACCGCGTCACCGTCGACCCCGTGCAGGGCCACGGGCGTGGACTGGGTGAAGTCGAGTATGTCCGCGGTACCCCTGTACAGCAGAACCTGACGCCGAAGCTGCGCGTCATGATCGCCGTCAACGACGCCTACGTCGACAAAACCGTCGACGCCATCGTCAAAGCCGCCCGCACCGACGGCGGCGGCGCTGTCGGCGACGGCAAGATCATGGTGATGCCCCTCGAAGAGGTGATTCGCATTCGCACCGGCGAGCGCGGTCCCAAGGCCATCTGAAGCTCTATGGTCGCACTGTGAAATCAGCCGAGATCGAGCGTCGCGTCCTGCACCTGTGGACCACCACCAACGTTCCACTCACGTCCGCGAACATTCAAGCATACACTGGCGCCGCACGCGCTGACGTAACCAAAGCACTCGACGCGATGGTTGCTGAGCAGGTCGTCGAGCTCGACAGCGACGCCGATGGCAACCTTCTGTATGTAGTAAGTGGCTCGGCCCGCATGCCGCGCGGCGCCTCGACCGTCGGCGAGGTGATGAAGCTCGATCAGCTTCGCGGCGAGGCCCCTCGCGGATCGACGGCCCTGGCCCGTGCCGGCGGCGACAACAACGAAAAGAGCCTCGTCGTCTCGGGCTTGCTGTCTTTCTTTCTCGGGCCATTCGGCCTTTTGTACGCCGCCCCCGTCATCGAAGCCGTCGTTCCCATCGCTGTATTGATCGCCGTGAGCATGGTGCTTCCACAATCGATGGTCTCAGCGATTCTTGGCGTTTCGTTGCCCATCTTTGGCGCCGCGGGCGTCGTGTACGCAGTGCGCCACAACAAGAATGGTCGTCGCACCAC
>JANNAY010000114.1:0-3015 GCA_031384945.1 Deltaproteobacteria bacterium | reverse complement strand
GCTCGAGAACGTCAAGCGCACGTACACGCGCGGCACCCTCGAGGTGCCGGTGCTGCACGGCATCGACCTCACCATCGGCGACGGCGAACGCATCGCAATCATGGGTCGCTCAGGATCTGGCAAATCGACGCTGCTCAATG
This sequence comes from Deltaproteobacteria bacterium, assembly GCA_031384945.1. Taxonomy (GTDB): domain Bacteria; phylum Myxococcota; class UBA727; order UBA727; family VGSZ01; genus VGSZ01. The sequence goes on along the minus strand of JANNAY010000114.1, from coordinate 2,875 downwards.
TGCTCGGCTGTCTCGATCAACCAAACTCTGGAAAGTACTTTCTCGGCGACCGCGACGTCGCTGCCCTCGATGACGATGCCCTCTCTGCCGTCAGGCGCGACTTCATCGGCTTTGTCTTTCAATCGTTTCATCTGCTGCCATCGATGACGGTGATGGAGAACGTGTGTTTGCCCATGGAGTACGCGCGCCTGTCGAGCGCCGCCCAGCGTGCCCGCGCCGGCGAGCTGCTTGGCCTCGTGGGCCTCGGCCACCGGATGGAGCACAAGCCCAACGAGCTCTCGGGTGGCGAACGACAGCGCGTCGCCATCGCGCGAGCGCTGGCGAACCGTCCGAAGCTCTTGCTCGCCGACGAGCCGACGGGCGCCCTCGACAGCAAGGCGCAAGACGCGATCCTCGATCTGTTTGCTGACGTTCACAAACAGACGGGCACAACGATGATCGTGGTGACCCACGACGAGCGCGTGGCGAAGACCCTCGGCGATCGCGTGCTGCGCATGAGCGACGGGCGCTTCGCGTGAACAAGCAGCTGCTCGCCCTGCCCTTGCTTCTCGTGCTCGCCGCGGCTGAGTCGCCACCCTCGTCGTCGCCACCGTCGTCGTCGTCGAAGCCGCCAGAGAAGACGCAGGCGGCGAAGGACCAGTTTCAGGGCTTTCTCGTCGCCGCCAACGCCAACGACGTCTACGCGCCCGAGTTCGTCTTTCGCGTGCGCGGGTGGAGCTCGGATTGGGGCGGCCGCAAGCTGGTCGAGCTCGCCCCCGACGGCAAAGCCGTCAATGCCGGTGACGTCGTCGCCCGCTTCGAATTCGGCGCCGAAGACGCGCTGCAGTGGATCAACCGCAGCATCCAAGAGGCCGAGGCAGCGGCGAACCAAAACGCGATCGCCAGCGGGCAGGCGCTCGAGTCGCTGCAGATGACGCTGCGGCGACGCAAGATGGACGCCGCCACCGCGGCCCTCAACCTCGAGCGCGCGCCGGCATTGTCGCGCTTGCAGGCCGACGCCCTCGCCATCGTCAAACGCGCCGCCGACTTCGAGGTCGACGCGGCCGAGCAGCAGCTGGCGTCAGCGACGACGACGTGGGCTGCCGACAAGGTCTACCGCGATCAGAACCTCGAGGCGCTGCGCGATGGGCTCAAGCGCTACGACTACTTCTTGAACCGCTTCACCGTGCGCGCCGCCAACAACGGCGTGGTGCGACATGCCTTCAACTCGCGCGAGCGGCGCAAAATTCAGAAGGGCGACGGCGTGCAGGCAGGCATGCGCATCGTCTCGCTCGCGCAAGACGAGTCGCTGGCGGTGCGCTTCTTCGTTCCTGAAGGCCAGGCCGGCGGCGTCGTCGTCGGCAGCCGCGTCGCCGTGCAGATCCCCACCAGCGCTGAGCTGGTCGACGGCGTCGTCTCGGCCGTCGACTTCTTTCCCCAAGAGATCGGGTTTCTGTTGGAGAACGAGTCGCTGCCGAACGGCCGTGAAAAGGCGATTCAGGTGAAGGCCATGCTGACGACGCCACCGTCGACGTTGGCGGCGGGCACCGAGGTGCGCGTCAAGCTCGTCGCCGCGCCAGAGGTGCCGCGATGACGCGGTTGCAATCGCAGCTGATGCGCAGCCTCGGGCAATTCAAGACGCACCCGTTGCGCACGTCGCTGGCGTTGCTCGGCATGGTGCTCGGCGTGGGCAGCGTCGTCGGCATGATGTCGATCGGTGAGGGTGCGCAGCGCGAGATCGTTTCGAGCATCGAGGCCCTCGGCGGCAACGTCGTGCACGTCACAGCCAAAGACATTCCGTCAGAGCGCATCAGCGAGCTCGTCAACGACTCGCACGGACTCTCGCGCGATGACCTGCGGGCGTTGCGGGCCACGTTCCCGGATCTCGGACGCGCGGCCTGGGCCCGCGTTTCGCCGCTGGGTGTCAGTGATCTGCCTTCGACGGTTTACAACACACAGATTGTCGCGGCATCGCCCTCTCTTTTTGACCTGCACCGGCTAACGCTCGCCAGCGGACGCCGCGTGCTTGACGTCGACAACGACGCCGGCCGCCGCGTCTGCGTGCTCGGCGATGACGTCGCCCGCGCCGCATTTGGCGACAACGCCCTCGGCCAAAAGGTGCGGCTTGGTTATGCGTGGTTCGAGGTCATTGGCGTGCTCGCCCACAAAGAGCCGGTGCGCGATCTGCCCGTCGACCCTGGTCTCTACAACAACGCGGTCGTCGTTCCGTTCGACACGGCGCTCGAAGAGCTGGCGCCCGCCGAGGCCTACAAAGAGATCGACGTGCTCTCGATCGAGGTGCCGACCATCGAAGAGACGTTGACGGCCAAACGCCGCATCGCCCCGGTCTTGCGCGCGCTGCACAAGGGTGTCGACGACGTCGAGCTCATCGCGCCCGAAGAGATTTTGCAGCAGAAGCGGGCGACGCAAGGCATCTTGAACATCGTCTTGATCTCGATCGCCGCCATCTCGCTGCTCGTGGGTGGCATCGGCGTCATGAACATCATGTTGGCCAACATCATGGAACGCATCTCAGAGATCGGACTGCGGCGCGCCATTGGTGCCAGCCGCGCCGACATCCGCGATCAGTTTCTCGTCGAGAGCGTCATCATCTGCTTCGCCGGCGGCGCGTTCGGCGTCGTCTTCGGCTTCGTCATCGCCGCCATCGTCGGCTTCTTCTTCGACTTGCAGGTCGCCTTTGCCTGGGAGGCCACGGTGATCGCGTTTCTTCTCTCTGTCGTCGTCGGTTTGGTCTTCGGCCTGTGGCCGGCCTTGCGGGCGTCGCGGATTCATCCTGTCGAGGCGCTTCAGCATGAATGAGTCAGAGAAGACCCCCAGCCCCGAATTTCGGGGAGGGGACGTCGGGCCGCGCTGCGCGCAGGCTCTTTTCTTGTTG
>JANNAY010000084.1:0-2709 GCA_031384945.1 Deltaproteobacteria bacterium | reverse complement strand
GTCGGCGAGGATGCTGTTGACGTCGACGGGAACGATTTTGCCGTCTTTGGTGATGGTGCGCGCCTTGAGGTCGAGCAGCTTGCCGTCCGGCGGCACAAAGATGTGCGTCGACGCCGCTTCGAAGCCACCCTCGGTGAGGATCTTGGTCGCCTGGTAAAGCTGCTGCTCGGCGTAGCTGCCGCGCTGCGGCGGGTTGAACAGCAGGTATTTGATCTCGCGCTTCAAGACGACCGCGTCGGCGTCGTCGGGGTCGTCGCCGGGCTTCAGCCCCGCCGACGCCACCAGCGTCGGATCGAGGTTGTGGCCCGTGAACGTGCGGCTGGCGGTGCAGCCGACGACAGCGACGACGGCGACGACGACAGCGGTGACGGCGGTGACGGCGGTGACGGCGCGTTTCACTTCGACTCCGGCTTCTGAGCGATTTTCTCGAGCACGACCCGCGCGGTAAAGGCGCGGCGGTAGGAGTCGACGTCGGCGCGAAAGGCGGCGACGTCGGCAGTGGCGACGCGCGCCACCTTGTGTTGCACACGATGGCGCAGCACGAGCTCGTCGCCCTCGACGGTCCAGGCGACGCTCCACGCGAACAGCGCTGAGTCGCCCGCCTTGGGCGCCGGCACCTGGCGCACGCCGGTCTGCTTCGGCAAGCGCAGGCGCACTTCGTCGACGACATCGCTGCGGCTGCCGAGCACGACGTCAAACGCCGGACGGTTCGCCGGCAGCGTGACCGTGGCGTCTCTGAGAAAGGTCTGTCCGTTCAACAAGCCGGCGAGCTCATCGCGCCCCGCGGCCTTCAGGTCATCGGCGACCACGGCGTGGACGACGACCGGGGTGACTTCGACCGGGGGCGCTGCCGCGTCGATCTTCGGCGTCTTGATCGACAGCGCGTTGCTGCCCAGGTGGCGCGCGATGACGCGGTTCTTGTCCTCGTCCGCCTCTTCGAGCAGCGCCTGCCGCAGCTCGTCGGCGTGAAAGCCTTCGAGGGTGCTGACGACGTCGCCGGCGAGGCCGCCTTTGTCGTCGGCGCGCAAGGTCCAGGTCGTCACGCGCTTGTCGCGGTCGAGGCTCGACGACGGCGTCATCACCAGGTCGCTGCCGTTCTCGTCGACGGGCAAGCACAGGCGCTCTTCATCGGCCGGCGGCAGATCGGCAAAGGCCACGGTGCGCGTCGTCGGATCGACAAACACCGGTCCGTCGTCGAGGTCGACGACGAGGATGGCGTGGTTGAAGTTGCCGGCCACCACTGGCAGGCGAAACGGCGACGACGCCGCGCCGGCGCGAATCGTGACGATGCGGGCGTTGACGTCGACGGCGCGCAGCAAGCTCTTCAGCAGGTTCGCTTTGTCTTTGCAGTCGCCGTAGCGGACGTCTTCGACCGCGCTGGCGTCGTGCGGCACCCAGCCGCCCATGCCGATCGACACCGAGCAGTAGCGAATCGAATCGCGCGTCCACGCGTAGAGCTTCGCCGCCCGCTCGCGCTGCGGCAGCGTCGTCGGCGCGTCACCGAGCACCTCTTTGACGACGGCGCTGATGGCGGGCGTGACGGTGTCGCGGCCCTTCATCAACCGCGCGGTCACACGTGAGAGGTCTTGGATGTCTTTGGGTCCTTCGACGACGACACCGGCCTTGGTGGTCGCCTTGCGCAGCCGCACAGTCACCCGATCGACGACGTCGCTGAGGTGCGGCGCGTCGTCGCCGGCGATCACCGCCGGCACCTTGCGCTTTTCCCAAACCCGCCGGGTGCGGCCGTTGACCGTCGACGTCGCCGGCTGCCAATCGGTCGGCACGCCGCCGCTCTCGGTGCTGACCTCGACGTCCCAGCCTTCAGGCTGCTCGACGACGAAGCGGGCGACGTCGACGTCGACGAAGTTGCCGAAGTAGCCAGCAAAGGCGAACAGCTCGGGCTGCGTCATGCGCACCAGCGAGACGACTTCGACGACGCCGCCGCGGGGCTGCTCGGGCACGAGCACGCGCCGCACGCGCGTGTCTGAGTAGAGGTAGTCGGTGCCCAGCATGGGCACCTCGAGGATCTCTTTGTCGCCGTAGACGTGCGCCCTGCCCTGCGGGTCGTATGACCGCACGAAGAACGCCTCGACCGTCGTGAAGGTGCGGTCGAACACGACGTCGGCGTAGCGCAGGTCTTGGCCGCGGGCGCCGTGAATGCGCGCGACGCGGCGGTTCAGGTGGCGGGCGACGACAACGCCGTCGACCTCGTCGAATCTGACGACGTCTTCGTCGACGACGACGCGGCCGGCGGTGGCGTCGTCGATGGCGCCGAGGCTGCTGACGTCGACGTCTTCGACCGCGCCGGGCTGAAATTCTTCGAGCACCGACCGCGCTGACACACACGAGACCAGCGCCGCGATCGCGCCCAACGAGAACAAGAGCCGCATGTGTTTTCCCCTGAGCAACGACGCGACCGTGTGCCACGACGCGCCCCGCTTGCACCAGTCCCCGACGACGCGTCGTCGAACCGAGACGACTATTGCGTGGGGCAGCGCGTTGGTTCGAGGGCGCAGGCGCGCGCGGCGAATTCGGCGGCTTTGACGTCGCTGGCGCCGACGCCGACGCCTTTGCGATAGGCGTCGGCGAGGGCGGCGCAAGACGCGGCGTCGCCGTCGTCTTTGCCGTCTTCGCCGACGCCATCTTCGTCGAGGCAGCCCTTGCGCCACGCAGCCGCAGCGCGCGCGCCGGCGAATTCGTCGCTCTTCG
>JANNAY010000041.1:0-3898 GCA_031384945.1 Deltaproteobacteria bacterium | reverse complement strand
ACCGCCAATGTCGATGACGATTGCTGCTTCCGCCCCGACACGACGTTGCCGCCGCTGCTGGCGTTGGCGGCGCCGGCGTGGGGCGCCTTTGGCGAGCGTGTCTGGACCCACACCAACGTCGATCCCGGCACCCACAACTTCGGCGCTGACAACCGCGCCGCCTTCTTCGCCTTCGTCGCCCGCCACCTGCAAGAACGCCCGTTGACGCGCGACACCGCCGAGGCGCCGCGGCCTCAGGCGTTGACGACCACGGCGCTGGCCTTTGCGCTGCCACAGCCGGTGACGTTCCAGCGGCTGGCGCAGCGGCTGAAGACGCCGACCTCGACGACGTTGGCCCAGGCGCTGCGCGTGCCGCCTGCGAAGCTCACGAGCAAAGAGGTCTGGCGCGAGCGCGTCGGCGGCGTCGACGTCCGCGGCGTCGTGGTCAGCGGCACAGGCGTGCCCCGCTGCGGCGTCGTTGTCTTTGGCGGCGGCAGCGACGGCGTTGTCTTCGTCGCCGACAAGGTCGGCGCCATCGCCGGCGCCGTCGCCAGCGCCGTCGCCGCCGGCCGCGTCGTCGCCGTCGTCGACCCCGTCTTCTTCGGCGCCCACGACGAGCAGAGTTGGCGCTTCGCGCTGCTTCTTCAAGGCGTCGGTCAGCGCGCCCTGGGCATTCAGCTGGCCCAGCTGAGCGCGGCGGCCCACATCGTCGGCGGCGCGCCGGAGCTCATCGGTCAGGGACCGCGCGCCGGCTTCCTCGCCGAGCTCGTCGCCCGCGGCGCCGTCGACGGCTTCGGCAAGGCGTCAGGCAAGGCGGCGACGTCACTGGCAGCTCTGCAGGCGGGGAAGCTGCAGCCGAAGTACGCGCCGGAGCTCTTCGTCTTCGGCCTCGGCAACGTCAGGGAGCTGGCGACGCCGGCTCCGTGACCGGCTCCGTCGATTCCGTGATCGGCTCCGTGATCGACTCCGTGATCGGCTCCGTGATCGGCGTCGGCGGTGCCGCGACGGTGTCGCCCGAGGCAACGAGGCGGCGGGGAGGGCAGCGACGCGGACTGCGGCGCAGACGCCGGCCCGCAGCGGCGACGACGGCGGTCGCCCACAAAGCGGTGAGCAGCGGAAACAAGTAGCGAAGGTTCGGCGCCGGCGCGAACGTGAAGTTGCTGAACAGAAACATCACATTGCCGAGGACGAAGGCGCTGACGAGCCCGCGCGAGCGCGTGCGAAACACGGCCACGAGCGAAGCGACCGACAGGAGCGCGAGCCAGAGGAGGGGCTCGAACCAGTCGGCCCAGGCGCCCCTGAGGTCGGCGGTCGACCAGAACTTCTTCTGCAGCTCGATCAGCGCCGGCCTCGACTGCCGCGGATCGCCCGCGCCCAGCCCGTGGGCACCGCGGGAGATGAGGTAGTAGCTGAAGCGCTCGCCGGAGTCGTAGTCGATGCGCAGCATGCACTCGATGGCCCGTCGCTTGTGCTGCAAGTAGAGGTCGGGCCTCTTCTTCACGACGGTCATCCAGTCTTTGATCAGCTTGTCGCGTTTGCCGTTGAGCTCGTTGACCGCGAGCTCTGGCACCCTGCCGTCGACGACGTTGTGGGCGTGGCACTCGTCGACCTTGCGGGCCGCCTGCCAGGCGAGCTTGTGGCCGACGGCGGACTTCTTCTGCAGGCTGGGATCGCGCCGCCAAATGTCGGCGACGTCAAACACCAGGCTCGGCCCAGCGGGAAACCCGGGCTTCGCGTCGAGCACAGCGGCGAGCAGGCTCGACGTCAGGGAGCACAAGACCACGAAGGCGACGGCGCCGACAGCAGCGGCGAGCCAGCGGCGCTGCCGTGACACCGGACCGCGACGTCGCAGCCGAACCACAATCATGTCGCGGGTCACGAGGGCCGCCGGCAAGAGGCCGAGCACCATCGCGTTGCTGCGAAAGATCGCTGCCGCCACGCCAGCGGCGAGGACCACGAAGGGGCGTCGTGCCAGCAGCCCGCCGAAGCAAATCAGGCCAAATGCCGCGACCCAGACGTCACGCCATTGCTGCACCAGCCCGAACGCCAACGGTGGCAGGCAGAAGACGGCGACGGCGACGACGACGACGACGACGCCGGCCCGGGCGCGGTCGACCAGCCAGATCATCGCGCCGAGCACCAGCGCCAGCTGCACCAACCACAACCCGCCGGTGGAGCCGCACAGCCGATGGCTCATCCCCAGCAGCCACGCGTAACCGACGGTGAACGTCGTGCGGTACTCGCCAACGAGGGCCTGGTTCAGCTGCTCGTAGGTGTCCCAGTTCTTCACCCCTGGGAAAAACACGAAGACGACCGCAGCGAAGTAGGTCGCGCAGACGAGCGCAAAGGCTGCGAGGCCCAGGCGCGACCGCCGTTGCAGGGCCGTCATGTCGATCTCTCACGGGTCAGACCAGCGTCGTGTCGACGCGGACGGGCCAACACGATGGTCCAGGGGACGGGTGAGCGGACGACGACGACGTCGGCTTTGCGTTCGACGAACGCCGTGAACTGCCGGCGCGACCAATGGTTCAGATGCCCGGGCGTGTTGCCGAGGCCGGTGACGTACTTGCCACGCGCGAAGTTGAGCGCGCGCCACAACGGCTCGCGCGGCACCGAGAGCACGAGGTGGCGACGGGCGACACGGCAGAGCTCGACGAGCGCCTTCGCGGGCGCGTCAAGGTGCTCGAGCACCTCGAGGCAGACGATCGTGTCGATCGAGGCATCAGCGAACGGCAACTCGTAGATCGAGCCCTTGATGAATTCGGTGGTCGGGTTTCGTTGCCGCGCCTCGGCGATGAGGCGGTCTTCGATCTCGAGCCCCCGCAGCGGCACCGACGGCGGCAAGAACGCGCGCAGCTTCTCGGTCGAGAAGCCTTCGCCGCAGCCGACCTCGACGACGTCTTCGGCGCGGGCGCGGGCGACGAGGTCGAAGACGTTGTCGTAGAAGCCGTCGACGAGGGCGCGGCTGATGGGGTTGGCCTCGAGATATTTGCCGCGAAAACTGTAGTTGGTTTCAGTCACGACTGGGCCTCTTGTCGTCGAGCAAATCGTCGACCACCTGACCATCACCCCGCTTCTTCAACAGGTACAAAATGCGCTCTTGGTTGACACGAATGCGGTCGAGCATGTCGGCGACGACGCCGACGATGCCGAGGGCGAGGCCCACGACCGCGAAGAAGCCGCCGACGAAGCCGGACCAGATCTGGCCCGTGAACAGCCCCGTGCGCGCATAGTGGACGAGCAGGATGGTGCCGAAGGCGAACCCGACGAAGAGGAAGAAGGCCGCGATCGACCAGAAGAAGCGCAGGGGGTGGTAGTCGCGGTACAGCCGGAAGATGATCGAAGACGTTCGCTGCCCGTACTTAAAGAGATTACCTGCGACTCTTGATTTGCGGTCAGCGAAGTATTTGACGGTAACTGGAATCTCGCGGATGCGCAGGCCTTTGAAGGCGAGGTCGAGAAAGGTCTCTTGCGTGTACGTGAAGCGCCCGTGCAGGTTGAGGTTCAACAGCGCCTCGCGCGAGTAGGCGCGAAAGCCACAGCTGACGTCGTGAAAGCGGCGACCGGCCAGGCCCGACACCAAGGCCGACATGCGCAGGTTGCCCCAGTGCTTGACCGCCGGCATGTCGGGCGTGAACGCTTTGTCGACGAAGCGAGAGGCGGAGACGAAGTCGGACTCGTCGTCGACGATGGACTTGACGAGCCGCGGGATGTCGTTCGGATCAAACTGACGATCGGCGTCGATGTTGCACATGACGTCGAAGCGCTGGGCCACGGCGTAGGCGAGCGCAGTTTGAAAGGCGGCGCCAACGCCGCGGTTTTCGCCGTGGCTGAGAACGACGGCGCCAGCGGCCTTGGCGACCGCGGCGGTGTCGTCGGAGGATCCGTCATCGACGATGGCGACGACGACCTCGCCGAC
>JANNAY010000026.1:0-1567 GCA_031384945.1 Deltaproteobacteria bacterium | reverse complement strand
GAAGAAGCTCGCTGCCACTATTTGAAGAGCTTGAGTCGCTTCGCCGCGGCGTTCTCAAGAGCATCGGGAGCCGACGCGCTCGCAGCAGGAGACGCCAAAGAAGAAGAAGGACTCCCCCTCTCCACAGCGAGTCTTCGAGCGCCCGTGGAGAGGGGGCCGGGGGGTGAGGTCTCCGCCGGCGCAGGCGTGCCCGACAGAAGCTCAACCAGGGTTGTGAGTCTCAAATCGTCGGCGAGCCGGTACAGAACTTCGGCGGTGACGCGGGCGTCGTCGAGGGCGGCGTGGGCGTCTTTGTGTTCGACGGCGTAGTGGGCGGCGACCTTCTCCAACTTTCCGAAGCCCAACAGCTTGCGCGCCAGCGGCACCGGATCGACCCACGGCAGCGGCGGCAAATCACGACGACACTCGGCGAAACCGACCTCGAGAAACGAGCGATCGAAGTCGACGTTGTGGGCGACGAAGAAGTCGGCGCCGCCAAAGCAGGCGGCGACGGAGTTGACGACCTCTGAGAACAGCGGCGCCTTTCGCAGGTCATCGCTGCGAATGCCGGTGATCTTCGTGATGATGGGCGGCACGGGCTGCCACGGTCCGATCAACGACGAGAACGAGCGCACTTCGTGCCCGCCCTGGTGCACGCTCACACCAATCTCGATCACGCTCTCGACCCGCGGCGAGAAGCCTGAGGTCTCGACGTCGACGACGACGAAGCGCTGGTCCCTGAAAGCGACGGCCACGACGCGAGCCTGCTCGCTTCGTGGCCATCGTGAAAGCCCGCCCAGAGTGGAGGAGGTCGGTGCCGGGCCTTCGAGGGTCGAGGTGTTGTCAGGCGCTGCGGGCGCGGCGCTTGCGGTAGTCGGCCAGCGACAGGGGCTCGGTCTTGCCTTCTTTGCCAGCGTCGAGCGAAGGACGCAGCACGCCGGCCTCGATGGCGTAGCCAAACAAGCGCTCTTGCAAGATGCGACGGCCGCGAAAGAGGCGCGACATCACCGTGCCGACGGGGATGCCGACGATGTCGGCGATCTCTTTGTACGAGAAGCCCTCGATGTCGCTCAAAATGACCACGGCCTTGAAGTCGGCGGGCACAGCTTCGAGGGCGTCGATGACCTCGTCGGCGAGGGTGGCGTCGGCGATGGCGCCTTCGGGGTCGAGAAACTGACGCTTCGAGGGCAGGTGCACGAGCTCGTGCTCAGCGGCGATGCGCTCTTTGCCCTCGAGGATGTCCTTCTCTTTCGTCTTGCGGCGGTACTTGTTGATGAAGGTGTTGGTGAGAATCCGAAAGAGCCACGCCTTGCAGTTGGTGCCGCTCTCGAAGCTGTCGAACGCCCGCCACGCCTTGAAGAAGGTCTCTTGCACGAGGTCGTTGGCGTCGTCGGGCGACCGCACCAGCCGCATGGCCGCGCCGTAGAGGGCCGAGGCATGGGGCAGCGCCTCGCGATCGAACCGCACCTTCTTCGACTTCGCCGGCAGCAACGCTGTCTTGGCAAGGGAAGCAGCAGAGGCGGCAGACGAGAAGAGCGCGGGGAGCATGGGCGACCTCGGGGAGCGGCGGTGGCGGCGGCGGCGTGTA
>JANNAY010001658.1:0-1942 GCA_031384945.1 Deltaproteobacteria bacterium | reverse complement strand
GCTCGAGCACCCGCTCGGCGTCGAAGCCGTCGCACAAGACGATGGCGCCGCCATTCATGAAGATCGGCGTGGTCAAAACATGCAGCCCGCCGGTGTGAAACAGCGGCGTGTACGTGACGGTGCGGTCCGACGACGAGAGGTCGAGGGCGACGATGGTGTTCAACGCGTTGAACGCCACCTGGCGGTACGGCAGCAGCGCGCCCTTCGGGTTGCCGGTGGTGCCCGAGGTGTAGAGGATGATCCACGGGTCATCGATGACGACGGGCGCCTGCGACGGCGACGGCAGCGCGCGACAGGCCTCGACGGTCTTGCCGAGCGCGTCGATGTCGACGACGCGGCAGCCTTCGGGCGGCGATTGTGCAAGCGCAGCAAGCGCCGGCTCGACGACGCAGACTGTCGGCGTGCTGTCGCCGAGGATGTAGCCGACCTCGGGCGGCGCGAGACGCCAGTTGATGGGGAGGAACAACGCGCCGAGGCGGGCGCAAGCGAACATCAGCTCGAGGTGTTCGACCCGGTTCTTCGAGAGAATCGCGACGCGCGCACCCGGCTTCACGCCCATCTCAACGAGGGCGCTCGCCGTCGCCGACACCCGCATGCGCAGCTCAGCGTAGGTGATGCGGCGGCGCACGGCGCCCTTGTCGTCAACGTCGACGATGGCTTCGCGGTCGGCGAACAGCAGCGCGAGGCGTTCGGTCCAATCTCCTGGGTACATCGTCGTTCCTCCCTCTCTCGGTCTCTGGTGTCGGGCGGTCAGTGTTGTGCGTTGGCGAAGACGTCGCGGGCGAACGCGAAGATGATGTCGCCGGTGCGGTCGATGTCTTCGAGGTGTGGGCAGTGACCGCAGCGTTCGAGAATGTGCAGCTTCGCCCTGCAACGGTCTTCGAGGTAGCGGCCCGACGACAGCGGCACGACGACGTCGCCGTCACCGAAGAGCACCGTCATCGGCAGGCCTTTGAGGCGGTGCACGTCGGCCAGCACGGGGCGCTTGAAGACGTCGTCGCAGACGGTGGCGAACGGGACAGCGAACTTCTCTTTGGTCGTGCGCGGCGCGCGGTGCAGAGCGAGCTTGCGAACGGCGAGGGCGTCGCTCATCGGGTGCGGTCGCACAAAGATGCGCCGCGAGTTGCGCACGATCTCGTCGTCGGGCCGGCCGAGGATGGCGTCGACCGAGTAGTAGTTGAGCAGCACCGACCGCAACGTCGACGGCACCTCGACGAGACCGCCGGGTGACAGCAACACAAGACCAGCGAAGAGGCCCGGGTTCTCGAGCGCAGCGATCAGCGCAGCGTGACCGCCCAACGACGACGCCACCACCACCGGCGGCCGCTTCAGCTGCTTCGCCTGCTCGACGATCGAGGCGGCGAGGATCGCCAGCGTGATCGGCGCGGGCGCCTTGTCGTCGATGCGCGCGGGACCGAAACCCGGCAGATCGACGGCGACGACGCTGAGGTCGTTCGGCCGCGCGCGTGAGAGAGGCGCGAAGTCCCAGCTGTCGTGACCAAGGCCATGCACGCACAGCAGCGTCTCGTCGACAGCGCCGGCCCGCGGCGGCGCGCGACCGCTGTGCAGGATCGCCTTCAACAGGCCAACATCGACGACGCCGGGGACATCGTCGGGGCGCAGCGGCAACGCCTGAGCAGCGGTCGGGGGGACGAGATCGGCCATGGTCCTCGGCTTCTGTGCACTTGCACAACGAACGGCCTGATCCCCTCAGCGCACGGCCCGTCTGTCAATCCCTCTTGTGCGTTTGCACAAATCCCGTCGAGAGGTGAGCTTCGCAGGCGCAGCATCCGCCTTGACCGGGTTTGTGCACCTGCGTAAGCCGCGACGGGAAGAGGGAATTCATGGAACCACAAGCCCCGCCGGCAGCGCCCATCGTGTTGAAGAAGTACGGCAACCGCCGGCTCTACGACACGGGCGACTCCCGCTACGTCACCCTCGA
>JANNAY010001634.1:0-3338 GCA_031384945.1 Deltaproteobacteria bacterium | reverse complement strand
GTCGGCGATCATCACGGTCGAGGGCCTGCCCGAATCCGTCGCCGGTGAGCTGTCGCCGTCGTTCGTTGATTCGTCGACGGCCCGCGAGCGCAACCGGCGGTACCGCGGCATCTTCGCCGCCGGCGCCCTCGACGTGTCGCTGAAAGCGTCGACGACGACGCGGCCCGGCGTCACGCTGCAGGTCTTGCCCGAAGCGGCAGCCGTGCTGCTCGGTCGCGATCTGGCCGTTCGGGTGCTCTGATCCCGTCGTCGTTGCCAGTTGTTTCGCGTCGACGTCGACGGTAGCCCGTGAGCCTCGTGCCCGCGCCCGTTCGCGTCCTTGTCGTCGACGACTCCGCCACCATTCGACGGGTGGTGGGGTCGGTGCTGTTGCGGGCAGGCCACGAAGTCGCCACCGCCGACGGCGGCGAGGCCGGCCTCGTCGAGGTCAGGGCCTTCTCGCCCGACATCATCTTGCTCGACTTCATCATGCCGATGATGAACGGCTACCAGTTTTTAAAGAGGCTCGCGGCCGAGCGTCCTGACGACGACGTGCCGGTGATTTTGATGTGCACGCGCGGCGATCAGGTGCCGGGTGACAGCAACCTCAAGGGCATCGGCGTCGTCGACGTCATCACCAAGCCGTTCTCGCCTGAGGCGCTGCTCGCTGTCGTGCACCACAGCCTCGAGAAGCACGGGCGGCGGCCGCAGAAAGACACGACGCGTGTCGTCGCTGCGCTCGCTTCGATCGCGCCGCACGATGTGCTGTCTGATTCGGCGGCCGACGCGCTGCCTGACGAGCTGTTTCCTCCCAGCTTCGTCGGTGAAGAGCCCACTGAGCGCACGGTGCCGGTGCCCGTTCTGAGCACGCGATCCAGCGCTGCCACCGTCGTCAACGGCCCAGCGCTGGGCCCTGCGTTGGGCCTCGCTGCCGGGCCACTGCTCTTGCCGCACAACGTCGCGCTGTGCGGCGACCTCATGGTGATCGCGCTCCCCGAGGTGCTGCAGCTGCTGAAGTTTCAAGCACAAACGGGGCTGCTCTACGTCGACGCCGGCGGCTTGCGTTTTGAGATGGGCCTCGAGAGCGGCAGCGTCGTCGCGCTGTCTGTCAAAGAGCCCGACGGCAGCCCTGCGCGGCGCGGCGATTTCTTGCTCGGCCGCTACTTCGTCGCCGGCGGGCTCGTCGACGAAGCCGGACTCGACGCGCAGCTGGCACAGCCGTCGAGCAAGCCCATCGGTGAGCGCCTGGTGGCCGCTGGCATCGTCACGCCCGACGAGCTGCGCCGCGCCGTCGGCGACCAGACGCAAGACTTGATGGTCGAGCTCTTGCGCTCGCGCCGCGGCATCTTCGCCCTCGCAGCAGGCGCGCAGCACCTGCCCACCGTCGTCGTCCGACCGGGGTGGAGCGTCGATGTCCTGCTCTTCGAAGCCCTGCGCCAGATCGACGAGTGGAGCGTGATCGAGAGCGAGGTGCCGTCGTTCGAGGCCCGCTTCGCGGTGGGCGGTGTCGCAGGCCGCGGCGTCGACGACAGCGGGCTCAGCGCCGAAGAGGCCACCATCTTGCGCAACATCGCCAAAGGCCCGGTGACCGTGCGTGACCTCGTCAAACGCTCACCCCTGCGTCCGTTCGACGTCTGCCGCGTCATCTACCGCCTCGCCGTCTTGAAACGCGTGCGGCGCATCGACCTCGGCGACGCGTCGCGCCTCGTCTCTGAAGAGAGCGCCGGCGTGCCGCTGCTGTCGACGCCGCCGCGCGAGGCGTCGTCATGAGCCAGAACCAACGCGGACGCGACGGTGTCGCCCTCGGCAACGGCGTCGCGGCCGTCATCGTCGTCGCCGCGCTCGTGCCGCTCGCGCTGCTGGCCCGCGAGCGCTTCTTCGTCGGCGGTGATGTCGTCAGCGCCCCCGTCGTCGTTGTTGTCGACGTCGCCGCCACCGTCGACAGCGCGTCTGCCATCAAGAGCGCCGTCAAAGCCGCCGACGACCTCGACGCGGCCCTCGTCGTCGTCGCGGCGGCGCAAGACGAGCTCGCGAAACAGGCCGTCGACGGCGAGCGTGGTGAGCGCCTGCGCTTGTTGGGCCGCGCCGTCGCCAAGGCGCGCGAGGTGCGCCGCGCTGCCGGGCAGAGCGGACCGCAGCTGCGCTCGCCCTTTCCCGTCGACGAGCTCGACGTCGCGTTCGCCGGCTTCGGCCCCGATCGCTGGTTGCTGACGCGCGACGGCAAGGTCGTCTTGCCCGCGGGTCTCGCGCCGCCGGCCGACATGTCGACGACAGGACGCGACGAAGACGCCGCCGTCGTCGATGTCAGCGACACGTCTCTTGGCAAACCTGGGGGCGTCGCCCGCCTCGTCCGCCGCTGCGTCGCCGCCGAGGCCTACTGCGTCGTCGACGTCGACCGCGGCGCCGTCGTGCCGACGCTGCCGACGACGGCGGCGCTGCGGGCGGCGCTGTCGTCGTTGTCGGCGTCGAAGGCTCCGACGACGACGACGCAGGCAACAACGTCGACGACGTCGACGAAGACGACGAAGACGCCCGCGGCGCTGGTGCTGTTGGGCATCGCCCTCTCGACGCTCTGCCTGATCTTCGCCGTGTCGCGGCTGCGGCACATCAGCGGCAGCGTCGTCGGCGCGGCCCTGCGCCTGCGCACCGGACTCGCCGGGCGCTCGCAAGTCTCACCGGCCCCGCTGACGGCCGAATTCGCCGCCCTCGACCGCGCCATCGACGATGCCTTTGCCGCCGTCGCCGCCCGCGGCGACAGTGTCGAGGTCGGCGACCGCCGCCGCGCCCGCTTGAACGCCGTCGCCGCCGCCCTCGACGACGCCCGCGCCCACAGCGACGTCGCCCGCGTCCCCTTCTTCGATGGTGGCGACGCCGACGACGACGCCGTCACCGCCCGCGTCGTGCAAAGCGCCAACGGACTGCTCGACGCCCTCGACGAACGCGGACGCCGCTGGCGCGCCCTCGTCGACGATGTCGGCGCTGATGTGTCGGCGGCCCTGGCGCAGCGCCTGATGCGCCTCGCGCGGGTGCCGGGGCTGCCGCCGAACCTCGTCGACGAGCTCAACTCGCTGGGCAGCGCCGTCGTCGATCCGAAGCAGCGGCAGGCGTTGCAGCGGCTCGCTGACGAGGTGTCGCGCGTCACGCCGTCGGGGCGCACGGCGGCCGACCGCTTCGAAAACGTCGCGGCCCTGCGCGACTTGCCTGCTGACGACGTCATCCGCCTGACCGCTGAATCCCCGTCTGACCCGCCGCGTCCATCCGAGTGAGGATCGAACCGACATGCAGCTCGCCACCGCCGCCTTCTACGCCGTCGTCACCCTGATGGGCCCGCTCGCCTCGCCCGCTGCGCCGCCTGCGAC
>JANNAY010000667.1:0-3090 GCA_031384945.1 Deltaproteobacteria bacterium | reverse complement strand
TGCGCGAAGCTCGGGATCGTCGTCGACGAAAGGCCCCCTGGCCCCCCGAAACCGGGGCGAAATGCCCACCCACGGCAGGCTGCAGAGTCGAGCGTCCTGCCTCAGGTGCGACGACGTCACGGGTGTCGACTTCCCCCCGGTTTCGGGGGGCGAGGGGGGGCCTTTCAAGCGCTCGCGAGCAGCGCCGGGCGCGAAAGACTAGGTTGCACCTTCCTCGAACACCGGTGGTGCGCCATGGGCGACAAGAATCCGAAGTCAAAAGACAAGAACAAGAAGCAGAACGACCAGCAGAAGTCGTCTGACAAAGCCGCGCACGACAAGAAGCAGGCGCCGCCGGCGGCGCCTGCGGGCAAGAAGAAGTAGTCGTCGGCCTCGCGCTGATGCTTGACGAAGAAGGCGCCCCTCGCGGTCGCCTTTCTTTTTTCAGGGCTCGATCTCGTCGTCGAGCAGGTCGACGAGCACGTCGAGGTTGGGGACGTCGTGCTGGGCGACCGCCACCTTTTTCGCCGCGCCGTTGACCGTGCCGCTGAGCTCGAGGTGTCCGCCGGCGAGGTGGGTGGCGACGTCGTTGCGGTCGAAGACGACGCTGCCGACGGCGACGGTGCGCTTCTGCAAGAGCACGGGGCCGAGCTGGATGCCGCTGCGGTCGGCCTGGCGATCGGTGGTGTCTTTGCGGTGGGGCGTCGCAGCGACGAGGGCCTGGTAGGCGGCGACGGCGCCGATGTCGTGGCGGCCGAATTCGACGACGTTGCCGCGGGCGTCTCTGACGGCGACGTCGACGAAGTGGGTGCGGTCGTTGAGCTTGTCGAGCTCGCGGTCTTGCAGCGCTCTCACGACGGCGACGGCGACGATGCCGACGATGCCGAATTGGTGGCCGACGTGTCCGCCCTGATCCTTCTTGGCGATCGACAGGCGCACGTCGACGATGTCGCGAAAGAACAACTCGGTGCGCCGCACGCCGCCCAGGCGCAGCACCTCGAGTGCGATGCCGTCGCTGCCGATGAAGAAGCGGTGGCGGTTCTCGACGACGATCACGGCGATGGCGACGGCCATGCCGAGGGCGGCGACGACGGCGAGGCCGACGCCCTGGGTGGCGTCGCGCTCCATCGTCTTCAGGCCGCCGGCGAAGAGGGCGACGCAGAAGAGCAGACCGCCGCCGGCCTGCAGGCGCAGCGTGAGGTGTCGCAAAAGTGGCTGCGCGTCGCGGATGGTCATCGGTCCCCGATGGCCACCGTAGATCATTCGACGGCGGCGACGACGAGGACGGCGACGCCCGCGACGATGACGGCGGCGCCGACGCTGGCGGTGATGATGCCCCACGAGTTCCAGTGGGCGCGGGCTTGTTCGTATTGGTCGTGGGCCACGCCGGTGGTGACGGGGTCGTTCTTGTCGGCTTCGACGAGGGCCGTCGACAGCGCGCTCTGGGCTGTGACGAAGGGGATGGCGCCGATGACGACGCCGACGACGCCAACGCCGGTGACGACGCCGCCGGTGATGAAGAGCGCCGGCGACGACGGCTCAGGCGGCGGCGGCAGCGCAGGGACACCCAGCAAGCGGCGCACGGCGTCAGGCGTCTGCTGCCGCAGCGTCGACGTTTTGCCTTCGATGGTCTCTCTGGCGACGACGGTGGTGCTCTTCGCGTCCGTCAACGTGAGCGCGAGGATGGTGGTGTTGCCGAGGCGGGTGACCTTGCCGGAGACGACGCGGGCGACGCCGAGCGAGCCGGCGATCTCGGCGACGCAGCTGTCGGCGGCGTTGCAGCCGGCGAGCTGTTTGGCGGCTTCGACGTCGAGCAAGACGCCGATCTCGTCTTGAGAGACGGCGTCGAAGCCGGCGTCGTCGGCGGCCTCGACGACGGCGCGTTCGAGCACGCCGACCACTTTGTCGTCGACGTCTTCGGCGATGAACGAGAAGACGTAGAGCCGCTCCGGCGGCGGACCGGCCGCGGCGATCGCCAACAACAAAACAAACGCGCTCATGGGTTCACCGAAGGATCGCAGACGACGACGAGGGAGACATCGGCGACGTCGACGAGGTCGACGATCGCGCGGTGCGCGATCACGGCGTAGCCACCTCTGACGGCAGCGCTGGCGACGGCGTAGGGCGCGCTGCCGGCGGTGCTGCCGCCGCTGACGAAGCTGTCTTCGACGACGTCGCGGGCATCGACGTCGACGACGTAGCGGTAGATGACGTTGCCGCCGCCCTGCGTGATCGAGCTGATGAGCCAGCGGGCGCCGCCCAGAAACGTGGCGTCGAACTGGCTGTCGAAGCGCACGCTCGCCGTCGTGCTGCGCGACGTCGAGCAGGCAGCGTTCTCGCAGACCGTGACGTCGCCACCCTGGGGTTGAAAGAAGCCGACGATGCCCGACGACGACGGCAGCGCGAACGACATGTTGTTGCTGCTGGGCGTGTCGAAGGTGAGCGCGGTCGAGGTGAAGACGTGGCTGTCGACGTCGTAGCTGGCGACGCGCACGCTGTCGGTGGTGACGCTGCCGGTGGCGAGTGAGACGAGCACGACGCCGTCGTGCTCGACGAGGGGCCCGTCGGCGCCAAAGTCGCCAGCGATGAGGTCGCGCACTGTTTCTGCTGTCACGCCGGTGAAATCCAACGCGCGCAGGCTCTTGGCTTCGAAGCCGGGGCTGCCGTCTTCGTCGTCGATGACGTCGGCGATGACGACCCAGCCGACGGCGGTGGCGAAGACGCGGACGTCGTCGATGAGCGTGTCGGCGCCGACGCCGACCTCGACGTCGACGCTGCCGCCGACGAGAGAGCCGTCGGCCCGCAGCTCGTTCAGCTGGATGCTCGGCCTGTTGCCGTTCGTCGACGACAGCCACAGCACCGCGAAGCGATCGCGCGCGGGCGAGAACGCGACGTCGAGCACCGAGAGAAAGGCGTTGGGAAATTCAGTCGCGATGTTGACGGGCGCGCCCACGACGCCGGTGCCGACCGTGAGCAGGCGCGAGCGCAAGACCGGGTTGTCGCCGCGTTCGGCGACGACGGCGAGGACGGTGCCGCCGCCGACGTTGGCGGCGGCGCTGACGTCGGCGGCGACGCCGGTGGCGAGGGTGACGTCGATGGCGGTGCAGGCGG
>JANNAY010001602.1:0-5781 GCA_031384945.1 Deltaproteobacteria bacterium | reverse complement strand
CGTCGGCGGCGTGCCCAACACGAACATGAAGTCCGACCAGATCGGCAACTTGACCGGCTGGGATGGCAACCCGTACATCGCAAATGATCCCCGGTTGACCTATTTTCAAAACACATCATCAACTGCCGACTTGACGATGGGTCTCGGATTGGGTGCTGGCGGCCGCGTCGACGGCAAAGACACCCAGGGTCCGACCAAATTGGCTACGGTCCAGCGTGGTCAGCCGATCATCGCCTACATCGGAACGCCCAACAATATTTCTGCCACGCAAGGCGGCTTTAAGGCTGAAGAAGACTGGGCCCCGTTCAACAAAGACGACCGCGCGCGCAAGGGCTTCTACGGCTGTGACAACCACAACGGTGAAAACTCTGATTTGAACAAGGCGGTTCAGGTCTGCGTCAACGGCGTTCTCGGCGCCAACCCAGATTGGACCGACAAGGGACTTTATCACTCTGGTCGCGCGTTCGGCTTTGTTTCAAGCATCAACCGGCACTGCACAGGTAGCGGCGATTCGATCGACCCTGTAACTGGTGCGCCATGGCTGTCCGCCGGCAATCTCAATGGCATCAAGTGTGCCGATGCCTTCGAGTATCTTGAAAACGCCGCGGCGTGCTTGATCTTGCCCCGCGCGGTCGCCCAGCAGCGCGGCACGAGCGCGTTCCGCCCGTCAAACGTGGTCGGCGACCAGACCACCGGTCTCGTCGGCAACAACAGCCACGGCGACGACTTTCAGGGCTGCCACCCGGGGTGCTTGCTCGCCGCCGACTTCGACAACGACGCCAGCCACGTCGCCGAGACGCCCTACCGCTCGGTGTGCATCAACCTCGACGCCACGACGGTCAACTCGTACGGCCCCGACATCAAAGATGCGCTGTTGCCCGCGACCTGGGTGCCGCTTGGCAACCCTGCCCTTGCCGCGCCGACGAAGGCCGACGGCACCTTTGTCGCGGGCGCTGGCGACTTGCCGCGCTACATCGCGAACTGGCTGCTCTACGGCATCAGCAAGGCCGCCGCCCCAGGCGTCG
This sequence comes from Deltaproteobacteria bacterium, assembly GCA_031384945.1. Lineage (GTDB taxonomy): Bacteria > Myxococcota > UBA727 > UBA727 > VGSZ01 > VGSZ01. Next base: position 4,756 of record JANNAY010001602.1, on the reverse strand, counting down.
CCGGTTTGATGGCCGGCGCCGTCGCGCCGCTCACACCGCCGACCGTCGACGTCGCTGTCGATGCCAACGCCGTCGCCATCCGCGCGCCGGGTTTCATCAGTGAGCGCGGCAACGGCAGTTTGATCACGCGCTTCGACCTGACCGACCGCGGTCCGCTCGGCACCTGCGAGCAGAACTGTCTCGGCTACGGCTGGGGCAAAGACCGCACCTACGGCGCCCACCGCACCGACGTAGGCGCGTCACCGGGCACCATCGGCAACAGCGCCAAGCCCGACCTGTGCCGCGCCAAGGTGCCCGTCGAGCCAAACGGCAGCTTCACCGACGTGCACTGCAACCTCGACTACGACAGAGACGGCATCTACGACCGCAAGTCCTACGCGATCGCGTCGTCGTACCGCGAAGAGTGCGCCAACCAGCACGACGGCGTGTCGTGGTCGCCGTGCTTCAACATCTCGTCGTCGAACCCGAGCATCGCTGGCGACGGCTGCGCCAACGTCATGCCCAACGACGCGGCCACCGCGCCCGTCAACAAGATCACCTCGTTCTGCGACCAGGGTGCCCTCACTGAGATCGAAACCGCCGTCGACAGCCTCGAGTCGATCGCGACGACCATCGCGGCGGCGCCGATGCAAGCGAAGACGACGCTGACCGACAACGGCAACTGGTTCGGCGGCGCGCGCTGCCACATGGGCAACGCCATCACCACTTACGTCGGCCGCCCCGATCCGGCTGTGCACCCGCATGTCGGCGCCATGGCCGGCGTCAGCGACCTCGACGTCGACGCCTTTGGCCACCCCGACTACTGGATCGAAGACGCGTGTCCCGATCCGCAGGTGGTGAAGCTGTCAGGTGTCACGCTCAACGTCGGACACATCTGCGGCTGCGGCGTGCTCGTGCTCGACGACGTCAAGCTCAACTTCGGCAACGGCGGTCACCTGCTGTGGCGCGGCCTCGTGGTGTGGAAGCTCGAAGGCGTCACCGGCGACATCTGGACGGCCACCGGCGACGGCTTCGCCACCCTCGTCGTCGAGGGCGGCATGCTCGCCACCGGCGACCAAGACTTCCGCATCGTCATCACCAAGCCAGACAAAGACCCCATCGCCGTCAACAACGACGACGGACTCGCCAACAAGCAGTCGTTTCGCATGAACCCGAAAGCGATCGCCGAGGCGCTCGCCGGGCAACAGGGCACGCTCAAGGCCGTGCGCCGGGTGCAGTAGTGCGCGTCTCCGCGTTCGTCGTCGTCGTCGTCGTTGTCGCCGTGGCCGCCTTCGTCGGCGGCTGCTCCGTCGATCTCAAGCCCGAGCACAAGCGCGCGGCCGAGCTCTTCCCCGAGATCGCCGCCGCCGTCGAGGCGCAGCATCACCTCGGTGAGAAGATCGGGCGGCACGTCGTGGGCCTGCCCAACGTCGCCGCCGACGACGTCACCGGCGCCGGCTTGCGGCGCGCCGTCGACGCCGCTGTCGCCGACCACAAGAAAGCCCTCGCCGCCGTCGACGACATCGGCCCCGCCGCCCGCGGCGCCTTTGACGACGCCGTCGCCGGCGAAGACAAAGACGCCGCCGCCGCCGCACTCGACGACGCAGCGGCGAAGTTGCAGCGCGGCAAGCGAACGCTCGCCGACAAGAGCAACGTGGCCATTCGCGCCATCGAGGGCCTGCGCCGCCACATCGAAGCCGAGAAAGCCCGCGCGAACGAAGACGTCCGCCGCCGCGCCGAGGTCGAGGCCGCCGACGAGATCGTGCTGCACAAGGGTGGCGAACTCGCCTTCGCCCTCACCTTCACAGGCGACGCCGTCACCGAAGACGACGGCTTTGGCCGCCTGCTCACGTTTGCCCGGCGCTGCGAGGCGTTGCGCTTTGAGCTCATCGGCTACGGCCCGACGGCAAAAGCGCGCGCCGAGTCGGTGCGCACCGCCCTTGAGAAGGGCAAGGCCAAGAACCGCGTCACGAAGATCAGCGCCCGCGCCGGCGAAGGTGGCGTCGCCCTCGTCGTGCAGAAGCCCTGCCCTGAAGGCGGCTACGTCGACGACTGAGACGACAGCGACGGCTGAGACGACGACGGCATCAACGGCGCCGGCTACTTCTGCTGCGCCTGCTTCAGCGCTTCGATCTCGCGCTTGAGCTCGGCGTTCTCGCGGCGGATCTGCTCGACCTCGTCTTCGAGCTTCTCTCGCTCTTCTTCTTTGACGCCGAGCCGCTTGCGCATGTGCCCGCTGGCCAGACGAGCGAGCTCGACGCCGACGCCGGCGATGACGGCCTTGGCCAGCGTCTTTCCGACCTCGATGATGACGGTGCCCACGCCTGACCTCCGCGACCTTCAGACCCTGTTCAGACACCGGATCCAGACACCAAACCAATGCGTCTGGTTCAGGATTCCTGACTCTCGCCCAGCTCGACCAGCAGCTTCTTGAAGTACTGCGCCTGCGCGATGTCTTCGACGGCTTCTTCTTCTTTCATCATCAGCTCGCGCTTGACGACTTTTTGCCACTTCTCTTTGTGCTTCTCGAGCGCCTTGAACTCTTGCGTGGCCCTGATGAGCAGCTGCATCGCCTCGTCGACGACGCGTTCGGCTTCGACGACGCGCTCTTGCTGCCGATCGATCTCGACCTGGTAGGCAGCTTCTTGCTGCTTCATCTTCTCGATGTGTCGGTCGTTCGCCTGGATCTGATTGATGGTGTATTCGCCGCGACGGGTACGCTCGGAATAATCCGATTTTCGATCTTGGCGCTTCTGAATCATCTCTTTCAGGTGATTCTTCATCTCATCGAGCTTCTTCAGCTCAATGGCGACCAGCTTCTTTTTCTCGGCGTAGACCTCTTCGGCGGCGACTTTGGCTTTTTCGCGCATCTCGAAGAGCACTTGCAGCCGGTATGCAGGACCCTTGGCCATGCCAAAACTCTAGCAAACTCGAGATGTTGCGCGCTCGTTCAGGTCAGCCGCGATCAGTCGGCGTTCTCGTCGAGAAACTTCGACAGGGCCAGCTCAGCCGCATCGGAGAGGTCTTTGAACTGCAGGCCCATGCCGAGGCCGTCTTTCGACGACGGCGTGTTCACGATCTCGGCCTGCGCTTCGATGAGGGCCTCGCTGCCGGGCAACGAGAAGCGCAGGCGCACCGACGTGCCGAGGGCATGTGGGATGGTCTGTTCGAAGTAGATGCCGCCGAGAGAGACGTTGCCCGTGCGGCGAAAGTAGAGCTCGTTGCCCTTCTCTTCTTCGACCCAGAGATCGAGCGGAGCACGCGCGGCCCGACGACGATCACCGCGTCGGCGATCGCCCGCCTTCGACGGGTCGCGACGGTCGACGGGGACGACCACCTTGTGGCTGCGGCGTTCGACACTTCGGCGATCGCTGGTCATGCGTCCTCAGAATGGTGCCCGATCAGGTCGAGGACAAGATCGTGCGCGCGTCTTGAACAGAACCGAACGGCTCATTGCCCGCCGTCCATGGAATCGACGCCAACGCCCGCGCCTTTGCCGACGCGGCGCCCGCGGCTGTGTCGTCGCTGGGGGTCTCGCCGATGGCCTTCTTCAAAATGGTCAGCGTTGAGTTGTCTTTGTGGTTCTTGTCTTTGAGGCGCTTGTCGACCTCGGGCAACAGAACGTCGTCACGCATGAACAACGGGTAGCCCGTGGTCTTGCCGGTCAGCGCCTGCTGCAAGACGGCGACGGAGTCGTTGCAGACGCCGGTGACGCCGTAGCCAGCCATGGCGAGGCCTTTTTCTTTCGACACGTCTTGGATGACATCGCCGAGCACCGCCGCCAACGACGCCGCCTGCAGCGCCTGCGCTTCGTTCAGCTTCGCGACCTCGACAGAGCCCGTCCACGTCGACTTGCGCATCACGTCGGCGGCGAAGAAGCCCGTGTTGGGCACGCCCTGGTACCACTTGATGTCGCCGTCGAGCTTCGGACCCTGCGTGCCCGGCGTCGACCGCACCCGAAACACGATCTCAGAGTGCACGCCGGGGACGACGGCCTCGTTGCCCTGCGCGTCTTTGAAGCCGGTTTTGACGAGCACGGCAGCGGGGACGTCGACGATGGAGCCGTCGGGCGCTTTCGTCTTCAGCGAGCAGAAGTCGGCCACGCGGTGGGTGATGACGGCTTCGATGGTGTGGCCGTCTTTGACGAGGGCGTCGAGAAACCCCGGCAGCGAGGTGAAGGTGCCGCCGTTGTGCTCGACCGAGAACTGCTCTTTCTTCGCCACGCCGGGGTTGTCGGCGAGCCGGTCGCAAATCTCAGCCAGCACCAGGTTGGCCTTGGCGGCTTTGTCGTCGAGCTTGGCGTTCTTGACGTCGCCCTGAAACAGGCCCGGCGCCAGCTGCTTGAGCTCGCCTTCGGGGCGTTTGACGACGATGCCGTCGAGCTTCTTGGTGTGCAGGTGCTGCGGCAGGTTGCGCGCCTTCGAGTGCGCCGGCGCGGTCGTCGTCGTCGTCGCTGACTGCGCGGCCGTCAGCTTGTGGTGCGCGTGCAGGGCGTCGAAGCCGGCCTTCATCTGTCCGGTCGTCAACGCCAACAGGTCGACGATGCGCTCGGGGTTGGCTTTGGCGGCGGCAACGAGGGCGGGCGGCGGCGTGATGCCCGTCTGCTTCGTCATCTCAGAGACGAGGTGGTCGACGACGGCGGCGCACTGCGGCGAATTCGCCAGCTGCTTGAGCACGGTCGTGACGCTGACGGCGTCGGGATAGAGGCCGGGGCGCAGCTCGAGCAGCGGCGTCTTCGTCGACGCTGCCGACAGCGACTGGCCGAGGCGGGCGGCGA
>JANNAY010001549.1:0-3338 GCA_031384945.1 Deltaproteobacteria bacterium | reverse complement strand
GCTCGAGCCGCGCCGCCGCTCGATCGAGAGCGCGCTGCAGTTTCAGAAGCTGACGCAGCAGCTCATCGACGGTGGCAGCTTGTCGGCCCTCGACCTCGCGCTGGCCAAGCAGCTGGTCGCGCAACGACAGGCCGACCTCTCGGCCGCCGAGCTCGAGCGCAACCTCGCCCGCCTGAGCCTCGCCCGCGCCCTCGGCGGTGTCGTTGTCGACGACGACGCCGCTGCCGTCGACGTCGACGCCGTGCCCGACGCCCCCGACGTCGCAGCCATTGACGCCGCCGACCGCGCGGTCGCGCGCAGCCCGTCGTTGCGCGTGTTGCGGGCCAACCTCACAGAGATCGCTCACCTGCGCCGGCGGGCCGCCGACGACAAGAACCCCGACATCCGCGTCTTCGTCGACGGTGGCGTCTCTGGGCTCTCGGGCACGGCCACCTGCAAAGAGGGGTTTCTCAGCGACGGCATCTCGGCCTGCAACGTCCCCGCTGCCTACGACGGCGGCGTCGACCGCGCCCTCGTCAACCTCGCCACCGCCAAGGGCTACGCCGTCGGCGTCGGCATCAGCGGCGACATCCCGCTGTGGTTCACGCCCAACGACGCCGGCCTCGCCGCCCGCGACCACGACAGCGCCGCCGTCACCGCCGAGATCGACGCCATCACGCGGCGCCTCCGTGCCGACGCGCACCGCTTGACCGCCGAGGTGGCCGCCCGCCGCGCCCTCGTCGATCTGCGCACGCAGAACGTCGCGCTCGCGCAGAACGCGCTCGCCGCCGAAGAACAAAAGCTGCGCGCCGGACGCTCCAGCGGCTTTGCGCTCGCGAGCGCGCAGGGGCTCGCCATCGATGCTGAGGTGCAGGCCACGCAGGCCCGCTTCGACCTCGCAGCGGCAGGTCTGCGCTTGCGCGCGTTCATGGGCACCCTGCTCGGTGATTTGCCCGCCGACGACGTCAGCGGCGCGCCCGCTCCGCCCCGCTGACCGTCAGCGATCCACTGCCCACCCGGTTTCACCTCTCCACAGCGAGGCTTTGCGAGCGGAGAGGCAGAATCCGGATTTCACCTCTCCACAGCGAGGCTTTGCGAGCGCCCGTGGAGAGGTCGAGCACAGCGAGGGTGAGGTCAGCGGAGCGGGCGACCGAAGAGTTCACCCTGTCAGCGGGTCGACCACGGCGAGCCCGTCGCGCTGACGGTCTGGCGAAACTTCAGCGAGCGCTCGGGCGAGAAGCGGGTGACGCGTTCGACGGTGACGTCTGCGTCTGCGCCAAAGACGACGACGAGGGCGTCTTTGGCGGCCTGCAACGTCTCCCATCCCTTGTCATCATCGACAACCGCTTGGAGGGCGTAGCGCGACGCAGACTGTTGCTCGACGCGCCAAAACCACAGCGGCAGCGCGGCGAGGGCGTCGTCGACGGCGCGGGTGGTGACGAGCGCGCCGCGTGTTGTGGCGAGGCAGTCGCGGGCGCGTCCCTCGAGGTGCAGCGTCGACCACTCGGTGCCGAGCGCACATCCGCAGATGACGTCGCTGCGCCGCGCGAGATCGCCGACTGCGTAGCGCACGAGGGGCAGGTGCGGGCTGTTCAGCGTCGTGACGACGACAGCGCCGACGCCTGCGTCTGAAGCGCCGTCGTCTCCGCCGCGTTCGACGACTTCGACCCAGGCGTGGTCTTCGCGCACGTGCAGCGCGCCGCAGTGGCAACCGACGCCGAGCAGCGCGCCGCCGAGGTCGGTGGCGCCCCAATAGGAGAACACCGGCGCCGAAAACGCGTCACGCAACAACGCGCGGTGTTGGTGCGTGAGGTGCTGGTACGACGACAACACCACCGACGGCGGCGGCAACGCGATGCCCAGGGCGCGCGCGCGCAGCGCCAACACCGCCGCGTACCAGGGGTTCACAAAGAGCACGTCGGCCTTGTGCTCGGTCAGCTCGCGCAACGTCATGCGGACGGCGGCGTCGTCGAGGTCCATGACGTCTTCGCTGGAGTTGAGGGTCAGCGTGCTGCTGCGCGTGCGCGCTTCTTTGGTCGACGAGCCGAGGTGACACTCGAAGCCCGAGCAGCGCGGGGTCGTGAACACGGCGCCGCGCGACAACAGCTTGTCCTCGTCGAGGTTCCACAACTCGCGGGCCCGCTCGGGCAGCACCCCGAGGCTCCAATCGAACAAGACCTGCAGGCGCTCTTCGCTGGTGCCCGACGTCGAGGCGATGCTCAATTCGCCGCGGGCGACCTTGCCTTTGACGTCGAAGCCTTCGGGCACGAGCCCCTCAGGAAAGTTCTTGCGTAGGTCGGCCTTGGTCATCACCGGCAAGCGCAAGAGGTCGCGTGACGACGTCACATCGCGCGGGTGCAGCCCAGCAGCGTCGAAGCGCGCGCGGTGAAACGGCACGGTCTCGTAGGCGCGGTGCAGGGCTTCTTTCAGCTGCTCGAAGCGCTCGACATCGCGGGCGACGGCGCGGCTCTTTCGCTGCCGCCGCTCGATCTCTGTGCGCGCGAGGCCTTCGCGCAGCAAGCCGAGCGACGAGAAGTGGGCTCTGACGTCGTCGACAAATGCTGCTGCGTCTTCTCGGTCTGCGTCGGTGGCAGCGATGACTGCGTCTGTGGCGTCTCTGCCGTCGCCGAAAGCGCGGACGACGACGGCGGCAGCGTCGTCGACGGCGAATCTGTGGCCGGTGGCTTCGTCTTCGACGACGTTGTCTGCGTCGACGACGACGTCGCTTCGCAGCACGCCGCCCACGCCGACGAATTCGGCGATCACGTCGGCTGTCGCGCCGGCTTCTTCGAGGGGCGGGTGGTGCAGCGAGTGCGAGAGCAGGCGCACGTCACGCGGCGCGAACGACGGCAGCGACGACATCGCCCACGGATCGCCGTCGCCGAGGTCTTTGGCGCCGGCGACGACGACGACGCGCTGCAACTGCGACACCATCCCGCGCTGATCGATCTCGCGGACGCGTCCGGTGAGGCGCAGATTGTCGGTGCCCCACAGCGCCGCCACCGGCTTCGGCGCCTGCGCCAACAACGACGACAGCTCCGACGTCAGCGTCGCCCGCAGCGTCTGCAGCGCCTTCACCGTCGAGAGGTGCGCGTCGATGTCGGCGGGCCGCAGCGCGAGCGAGACCAGCACGCAGCCGTCGACGACGCCGCGGGCAGCGACGGCGAGGGCGACGTTGGCGCCGAAGCTGTGGCCGCAGACGACACGCGCGCCGAAGTGGCCGACGACCGCAGCGACGTCGTCGGCGTGGGCGTCGACGCCGAAGTCGCCGTCGTCGCGGTTGTCGACGAGCAGGCAGCAGACGCGTCCCCGCAAGCGCTCGGCGACCGGGCCCCAGTAACCGCGCGAGAAGCCCATGC
>JANNAY010001540.1:0-3818 GCA_031384945.1 Deltaproteobacteria bacterium | reverse complement strand
GCACAACCCCTTGATCACACGACGGAATTGGCGCAGCACCGAGTTGACATTCTGTGGAATCTGTCAACTCGCTGGCGCCGGCCGCTCTGAGACCCCACGACGCGCCATGCAATTGAGGCTCCGTCGTCCCGCCGGTTTGTTCGTCTGGTTCGTCCCCGGAGCCCGGATCGTCTCGTTCTCTGTCCTGGCCAGCTGCGCCGTTGTCGACGAACCCGCCGCCGTCTGCGCCGCCCCCGCCGGCTACAGCGAGCACGACGTCGACGGACGCGCCTACGGCGTCTTCGTCCCCGACCGCGCCGAGGGCGTCGGCTTCGACGACGTCGTCCTCGTCTTCCACGGCGACGCCGAATGCGCGGTCGATGACGACGGCATCTGCCGCCACCCGCCGGCCATCGACCTCGACGGCGTTCGCGCGCAATTCGACCTCGAGCGCAGGGTCGACGCCGCCATCGTCTACGTCGCCGGCGCCAACCTGAACCGCTTCCGCCCCGACGTGCTCAGCTGGGACACGTTCTCCGACGGCGACGACAACGCCGACTTCGCCTTCGTCGACGCCGTCATCGACGACCTCGGCTGCGCCGTCGACGACGTCGCCGTGGTCGGCTTCAGCGGCGGCGCCTTTTTCGCCAACAGTTACGCCTGCTTGCACGGCGGAACTTCAGCCGTCGTCTCGTTCGAGGGCGGCTTCGAAGACGGCGACGTCGGCACGTCCTTCGACGAAGACAACATCGTCGACGTCAGCGCCTGCAGAGACCTGCCGCCGGCGCTGCTCGTGAACGCGAGCGACGACGTCGTCGTGCCGCCGCGCTACGGCGACGCCGCCTTTGCCGTCTACGGCTGCGACGCCACCGTCGACGTCGACGACGACTGCGCAGAAGCCTGCGGCTCGACCCTCAGCCACCCGGCGACCGCCGACGCGCAAGCGAACCCGCCGCGCACCCACGCCATCTGGAACCCAGAAGGCATCGATCGCGCGGCGGCATTTCTCGACGAGAACCTCAAGTAGCCCGGAGAATTTTCTCGTGACGATTCGAGGAAAATCTCAGGTCACCTCTGAGGTCGGCGCTCGGGTCATTTCTCGATCTGCTTGAGGTTCTCTTGCAGCTTCTCGGGGGTCCAATCGCCGCCGCCGGGCACGGTGTCGACGCCGTTGCTCTGCTCCATCCGGTACTCGAAGACCTTCGGGCCGTGGACGCCGAAGACGCGACCGGTGACGTCTTTGGCGACGTCAGAGGCCAGCCACGTCACGACCGGGGCGATGTGCTGCGGACCCAGCTGGTCGACGCCCATGTCTTTCAGCATCGCGATGTCTTCGGTCATGCGCGTCAGGGCGACGGGGGCGATGGCGTTCACGCGGCACCCGAGCTTTTGCAGCTCGATCGACGAGGTGCGGGTGAGGCCGAAAAGCCCAGCCTTTGCGGCGCTGTAGTTCGCTTGTCCGAAGTTGCCCAACAGGCCCGACATCGAGGTCGTGTTCACGATCGCGTAGGCGCCGGCGCCCTGGACCTTGATGGCGCGGGCAAAGGCGCGGGTCATCAAGAACGAGCCCTTGAGGTGGACGTCGAGCACGGCGTCCCACTCGGCGACCTGCATGTTGAGCAGGGCCTTGTCGCGCAAGATGCCAGCGTTGTTCACCAGCACGTCGACGCGCTTCCACTTGTTCAGCGCCGTCCAGACGATGTTCTCGGCGCCGTCGAGGTCAGAGACGCTGGTGTAGGTGGCGACGGCTTCGCCGCCCTCGGCTTTGATTTCGTCGACGACGGCGTCGGCGGCTTTGGCGTCTTTGCCGTTGCCGTCTCTGGCGCCGCCGACGTCGTTGACGACGACGAGGGCGCCCAATTTGGCGAAGGCCTTGGCTTCGGCCTTGCCGATGCCGTTGCCGCTGCCGGTGACGATGACGACCTTGCCGGTGAACAGACCCATGGCGAGCTCCTGCTGCGTGCGCTGACGTGAGGGACGGGGACGGGGACGACGTCGAGACCGGTCGAGATAGGCTGATCGAATGCCGCGACTCAAGCGCTCCGCCATCGTCGTCGAAGACCCGGCCCTTGGGCACTTGCTCTTCACCGCCTTTGACATGCTCGACCTGACCCCGCGGGCGCACGACGTCAGCGACGATGACTTGCCGACCTTGCGGGCCCTCGCCAACGACGACGGCGCCAGCGCTGACGTCGACCCCGCCGTCGTCGACCGCTGGCGCCGCGCTGTCCCCGGCCTCGTCGTCGACAACAGCGTTGAGGACGAGTTGGCGGCGACGCGGGCGTTCGCCAAAGACCGCCGCTTCACCCTCGAGTTCATCTCGGCGACGGAGGCCATGACGCCGTCGACGTTGGATACGGAGGCGTACCACCAGGACGTCATCGCCGACGCCGACGCCCAATTCGACGACGTCGAGACGACGCTGGCGCACGCGTTTGCCTACGCGGCAAAGGCGCTGCAGGGGCGCACCTACGGCAGCGCCTTTGCCGACGCCGTCGTCGCCCGCCTCGACGCCGCGCGGCTGGCGGAGCTGCGGGCGGGCGCATCGCGACTGCGCATCGCCGAGCTCGGCTGCGGCACTGGGCGCTTCGCCCACAATTTCCTCGACCGCCTGCTTTCCGCGCATCCGGCACTGTTTGACGTCGTCGACTACACGCTGGTCGACCTGTCTCCCGCGCTGCAGGCCTCGCAGGAACAGCGCGTTGCCGGCTTCAACCTCAAGGCGCCGAGGCCCGAGACGCGCGCGCGGGTCCGGTTCGTCCTCGGCGACCTCCTCAAGTGGACCCCGGAGGCGCCACACGACGTCGTCATCTCCAACGAAGTCATCGCCGACCTGCCGGTGCGGCCACTTTACGTCGACCAGCTGGCGCAGCCCGGAGAAGCCGCCGACGTCGTCCGCCGCTACGGGCTGTCGCTCGAGGGCGCGCCCCACGCCGTGCTCGTCAACACCGGAGCGATCCAGTTGGTCGAGCGGCTGACGTCGTTGCTGCGGCCCGGCGGGCTGGCGATCGTGACCGAATACGGCTCCACGACGCGGCCGCCGATCCGGGTGGTGCTGGGGGACCACGTCGAGCACAGCATCCAGTTCGGCCATCTGCAGGTCGCGGCGCGCCAGCTGGGGCTCACGGCCGACGTCGTCCGCGTCATCGACGTCGTTGGCCTCGACGAAGACGCCGCCGTCGCCGACCTCGACGGCCTCGACGTCGTCCGCCGCGCCGTCGGCCCGCTGTTGGGGCTGCCGCCGCTGCCGCGCATGTGCTTCAGCCGCGCCGAGGTCGACGCCTGGCTGGGGTCGAACACGGGCAGGGTCCACGGCCTCCGCTTCGTTCCGGTCGGCCAGCACCCGCTGCGGCCCGACCTGTTCCTCGCGCTGGTGGCCCGCAAAAACTGAAGTGGGACGGACCGCCGAACCCGACCTCGAGACCTGAGTCGGACCGTCCCATCTCGGAATTGGCGCCAGTCGAGCGCTGGTTCGTGGCCACAAAACTGAAGTGGGACGGACCGCCGAACCCGACCTCGAGACCTGAGCGGACCGTCCCATCTCAGAATGGTGGCAAGCCGAAAGCCGGCCAACCCCCTGATTCCTCTCGGGAATGCTGAGTTAACATAATGTGCATTATCGAACATTCTCGGAGCCCCAAAGAGGGCCCGCGGCGAGTTCCATCGTAGTTTCAAGGCCTTAGCGCGTTGTCGCGCAGAATGGCGTTGCAACGCGGTGGCGGCGGTTTGCGCTCCCGCGCGGCGGTCACCTGCAGCCAGAGTCCTGCGGAATTCCAAGGTGTTGCAGCGGTTGTGGACCCGACCTGAGGCGACATGGACCGAAGTTGACCCGCAGTGAT
>JANNAY010001534.1:0-3787 GCA_031384945.1 Deltaproteobacteria bacterium | reverse complement strand
CTCGCCGTACGCGGCGACGAAGAAGGCGTCTGAGCTGCTGCTGCACACCTACGCGCATTTGTTCGGTCTTCGATCGACGTCATTGCGCTTCTTTACGGTGTATGGACCACGCCAGCGTCCTGAGATGGCGATTCACAAATTTGCCGAGCTGCTCGTCGACGGTAAGCCGGTGCCCCGCTACGGCGACGGCTCGAGCGCCCGCGACTACACGTACATTGAAGACATCGTGAGTGGCGTGCTCGCGGCGGTCGATCGCACAACAGGTCCGTTGGCCCGCGTCTACAACCTCGGCAACTCGCGCACGATCCGCCTCGACGCCCTCGTCGACGCCATCGCCGCAGCCCTCGGCGTCGAAGCGAAGTTCACAGCGCTGCCCGATCAGCCGGGCGATGTGCCGCTGACGTTCGCTGACATCTCGCGCGCGCGCGCCGAGCTGGCCTACGACCCGCAGACACCCATCGAGAGCGGTCTCAAGAAGTTCGCCACATGGTTCCTCGATCGTCGACGACGGAGTGTTCGATGAGCGGGCCGCGGATCGTTTCGCGGGCGCAGCTGGTCACGTTCGCAGAGAGCCCCCAGCCCCGAATTTCGGGGAGGGAACAACGGGCCGCGCTGCGCGCAGGCTCTTGTGTTCGTGGCCCGCGGCATGCTCGGCGGCCCCATATGCTCTCCGGCTGCAAGAGAAGAGCGGCGCGCAGCGCGCACGATGTCCCCTCCCCGAAATTCGGGGCTGGGGGTTTGCTCCGACGAGCAACGCAGACTCAACAGCAGACGCAAGCGCAGGTGCCGACGTGAGCGTGAAGCTGACCCCTCTTGGCGGCGTCGGTCGCTTCGGCCGCAACTGCTTGCTGGTCGAAGACGAAGCCAGCGGCGCCGCCGTCGTCGTCGACTGCGGCGTGCGCTTCGCCGGGCCCGAGCTGCCGGGCTTCGACGCCGGGCTGCCCGACCTCGAGCGGCTCGCCGCCGTCGGCGATCGGCTGCTCGCGTATCTGGTGACGCACGGACACGAAGACCACATCGGCGCGATGCCCTTCGCGCTGCGTGAACGAAGCGCGCCGGTTTATTGTACATCATTTACCGCGCGCTTTCTCGCCCGTCGTTGTGCACGCTTCGGCGAGACGCGCGCGCCGATTGACGTCTTGCAGTATGGTGAAGAGCGCACAGTCGGTCCGTTTTCATTCTCGTTCGCCGCGGTCTCGCACTCGATCCCCGGCGCGGCTTCGCTGATCTTGAAGACGCCCGACGGCGTGATCGTTCACTCGGGCGACTTTCGCGTCGACGAAGACCCGGTGTTTGGCGCGCCCACCGACCTCGAGAGCTTGAAGGTCGCGGCCGGCGACGACGGCGTGCTCTGCCTCTTGGCCGACTCGACCGGCGCGCCCCTGCCCGGCCGCAACGGCGGAGAGCGCGCCGTGGGCGTCATGCTCGACCGCTGCTTTGTCGACGTCGACGGCCCGGTGAAGGGCATGGTGTTCGTGGCGCTGTTCGCCTCGCACCTGCAGCGCCTCGCGCTGTTGATCGAGAGCTGCCGCAAGCACGAGCGCAAGCTGGTGCTGCTCGGCCGCGGTCTCATCGAGGCCCTGCAGATGGGGCTCGCCGAGGGCGTGCTCGACGGCAGCGGCGTCATCGTCGAAGAGTCGGCGCTGAGAAATCTGCCGCGGCACCGCCTGTGCGTCGCCGTCACCGGATCGCAGGGCGAGCCGCGCGCGGCGTTGGCGCGGTTGGCGCGGCGCGATCCCAGCCTCGGCGTCGTCGTCGAAGCCGGCGATCGCGTGGTCTTTTCTGCGCGCGTGATTCCTGGAAACGAGAGGATGGTGCAGCCCCTCGTCGACGAATTCATCGACGCTGGCGCCGACGTCATCGCCGGCCGAGACGCGCCCCACGTCTCGGGACACGGCCACGCCGAAGACCTGCGCCTGCTGCTGGCGGCGTGTCGTCCGCGCACCTTCGTGGCGCTGCACGGCAACCCGCAGAACCTGGTGGCCCACGGCGAGATCGCCGGCGGCTTCGTCGACGAAGAAGCCATCGTCGGCGTCAGAGACGGCGACACGCTGGTGCTCGATCGCGATGGCTCGCGCCGTCACCTCGAAGCGCCGTTGGCCAAAGAGCCCGCCAGCGTCGACGGCGACGTCTGCTGGTTTCCTCGCTCGCTGGTGCAGAGCCGTCACCGCATGGGCAAGGCCGGCGTGCTGCTGGTCAGCGTCGACGACGGCCGCGTCTCGTTCGCCTTGCACGCCGTCTTTCCGGCGCTCGAACGGCCGCTCGAAGAGAAGGTGCAGAACGCGCTGCAGAATGCCGTCAGAGACCGCGGTGGCATCGACGACGACGCCAGGAAGAGCGTGCTGCGCGCGTTTTGGAAGGCGAACCGCGAGCCGCCCGAGGTGATCGTGCTCGGCGCTACTCCGTCTCACCCACATTGAAGTTGGTGAACGGGATCATCGCGACGGCGGCCAATCCGACGACGGCGGCGGTGCCGTAGAGGACGTTGGCGGCGAGGGCGTAGCCGGTGGCGCGTTCGCCGGCAGCGACGACGAGCGAGCCGGGCACGGGCCGTGTCTTCGCTTCTTCGATGAGCGCGTTTTGCGCGGTCTCTTCGTTCAACGCAGCGATGCCGACGCCGGCCGCCCCCGCGAGGACGACGAGGGCGCCAGCGCCGGTGGCGATCGGGGCCCAGAGGGGCAGCGGCGGGGGGTTCAACTTCTTGGCCGCCTCGGGAGGCACACCGCGGGTTTGTCCGCTGCGCAGCGCGTGGCCGGGGAAGAGCTTGTCGACGGCGGGGCCGACCTCGGCGAGAAATTCTTCGCCGTTCTCGGGCTTCAAGCGCTGCGTCACCGTGGCCATCGCTTTTGCCGCGATCTGATCGATGCGGCGCAGGGTGATCACCGACGAGCCCGCCGCCGTCGACAGCGTGCCGACGAGGATCTCGTCGGCGCCGAGGGCGTCGCCGATGTCGCTCTTGCAGGTGGTGCCGCCTTCGCTGCAGCCGACGAGCTGCTTCTGCGCCTCGTGCTCGAGCATGGCCCGCACTTCGTCCATGGCGACGACAGAGATGCCGTCGAGCTTGCGCAGCTCGACGACAAGCGAGTCGGTGACAAAACGCCCGACCCGCGGATCGACGCCGTCGAGCTGCAGGTCGTAGACGGCGACCCGCCGAAAGCGCACCGGCCGCTTCTGCGACTCGGTCGCCACCTCAGTGGTCGACGTCGCGCCGCCCACCGACACCGGCGTGGGGCCCTGTTTCACGTCGTCGACGACGGCGCTGACAATCAGCGGGGCAAAACCAACCAACAGGAGGGCAGACATCACGGGTGGTTTCCTCGTCACGAGCGGTCGCCCATCGTAGCCTCGCCCCCCTCCATGTTGCGCTTTTTCAGATCATCCGTTGGCTCGGTTCTCGTCGTTGCCGCAGTCGGCTTCGTTGGCGGCTTCGTTGGCGGCGGGTGCTTTCCCGACGTCAGCGTCGAGCCGGGGCTCAGGGTGCAGCTCAGCTGTGCCAGCGACGATGATTGTCCCGATGGCTTCAACTGCAAGAAGCTCGACGACGCCGAGAGCTTCTGCATCGCCTCAGACGTGCTCGCCAAAGAGCCCATTGCCCTCGTCGAGCCGCTGACGCTCAACGCCGCGCGCCGCTCACCACAGCCGCCGAACGACACGCTCGAGGCCACCTTCTCGTTCAGCGAAGCCCCCGACGTGCTCGACGTCAGCCTCGACGGCGGCGCCCTCGCCTGCGCCGCCAGCGCCGACGTCGAATTCGGCTTCGTCTGCTCGCTGCGCATCACCGCCGACG
>JANNAY010001497.1:0-1898 GCA_031384945.1 Deltaproteobacteria bacterium | reverse complement strand
GGGCCGCGCTGCGCGCAGGCTCTTCTTTGATGCTGGAGACGCGCACAAAGACGTCGCGTGACAATCTTTCGTCGAGGACATTCGACGCGCACGTGACGTTCCACGCAACGTTTCGTCATCGCTCTGTGTGCTCCAAAAGAGCCTGCGCGCAGCGCGGCCCGACGTCCCCGAAATTCGGGGCTGGGGGGCGAGCGGCGAAGTGTTTCCGCGAGACCTCTTAAACGATGCCGCGGGTGCGCAGGTCACGCAGGCGCTGCTCGACCTCTTTCGCCGACTTGGGCCGGTCTTCGGCGCGCTTGTTCAACAGCTCGAGCACGAGCTTCTCGACGTCAGGCGGGCAGCCGGGGTTCTTCTTGCGCGGCGGCTCGGGCGCCTGCTGCACATGCAACATCAACAAGGGCACGAGCTCAGCGTGGCGAAAGGGCAGCTGTCCCGTCGACAACGCATAGAGGATGACGCCGATGGAGTAGAGGTCGGCGGCGTGCGTGACCTGCATGTGGCCGTGGGCCTGCTCGGGCGCCATGTACTCCGGCGTGCCGACGACCATGCCGGCCACCGTGAGGCCCTGCTGCTTGGTGGACTTCGCGATACCGAAATCCATCACCTTCAAGATGTTTTCATTGGTGACAAACAAGTTCTCAGGCTTGATGTCGCGGTGGACGACGCCGAGCTTGTGGGCGACGTCGAGGCCGGCGCAGGCCTGGGCGAGCATGTTACAACCATCGCGCAGCGAGATGCCGCGGGTCATCTTCGCATGAAGGTCTTCACCGACCAGCAGCTCCATCGTCAGGTAGCGGGCGCCGAGGGCGGTGCCGAGATCGTAGACGCGGATGATGTTCTCGTGGATGAGCTGCCGCGCGAGCTTGATCTCTTGCTTGAAGCGCTCGATGGCCTCTTCGTTGGTGGGCTGCGTGAAGAGCTTGAGCGCGAGCGTCTCGTTGAGCTCGAGGTCTTGCGCCTTGTAGACGATCGACATGCCGCCTTTGCCGACGACGTCGATGATCTTGTAGCGCTTCGACACGACGGCGCCGGGGGCGAAGCTCAAGGTGGCGACGGCTTCGGTCTCGTCGGCGACGATGACGGTGGCCGACTCAGGCAGCGCCGACAGCGGCATGTCGCCGGTCTTCTTCTTCTCTTTCGTGGCGATGGCCGAGTCGAAGGCGGCGTCTTCGTTGAGCACCTTGGCGAGGTCGTCGCTCGAGCCGAGCATGGCGGCTTCGAGCTTCTTCTTCTGCGACGCCGCGTCTTTGTAGTTCGGCTTCTTCGAGATGAGCCGACCGAGCACCTCGACGGCGTTCTCGGGCAGCTTCTGCTTCACGTAGAGCGCGGCCAACGCATAGAAGGCGTCGGCTTCTTCGTCGGTCGACGGACCTTTGCGAATGAAGTCGGCGAAATAGCGATCGATCTGCATGTTGAGCGGCGCGCCGCGCACGAGGGCTCTGACGACCTCGACGACGGCGCTCGCGTACTTCGCGTCGGTCTTCGGCGTCTTCATCAACAGCGGCGGCGCCTTTTTCGGATCGCCGTAGCGGGCGACGGCGACGCCGGCTTCGTGGTGCATGCCCTTGTCGGCGATGCGCAGGGCCGCGTTCACCAGCTCTTCGCCATCGCGCAGCCAGGCCAGCACCTCGAGGGCGCGGGCGGGTTTGCCGCTGTCTTCGAACAAGCGCGCGGCCCGCACCGCGCGCGCCTTGGCGTTGGCGTCGAGCGGCGCCGGCAGCTTCGCCACCTGCGAGAGCAGCAGGTCGGCGGCGTCGGCGGCGCGGCCGTGACCCATGAGCATGCGGGCGGCGTCGTCGACGAAGCCGCTCTGCAGGTAGGCCTTGTAGGCGGCGTCGAGCTGTCCAGCGGCCTCGAGGGCCTTGCATTCATCGAGCGTCATGAGGGTTACGCCGACT
>JANNAY010001486.1:0-8922 GCA_031384945.1 Deltaproteobacteria bacterium | reverse complement strand
CGTCGGCGTCAACGTCGGCGCGCGGTCACGGCAGGGCGTCGAGGCCGCTGACGTCGAGGCACAAGGCGTTGCTCGCGGGCGACGACAGGCCCACCGCCAGCGCGATCGTGGGGTCGGTGTCGGGGTAGCAAGAGAAGTCGTCGACGATGATCTCGCCGCTGGTGCCGTTGGTCGACCTGACCTGGGCGCTGAACGGTCCCCCGCCGTTGCCTTCGACGGTGGCCGATCGCACCCGCGCCTCGACGAAGCCGCCGCCGAGGGTCTGGGTGCGGCTCACGAAGCGCAGCTCATATTTGTACGCGCGCAGGCCGCTGGTGCACGACGCCGACGGGTTCAGGACAGCGCTGCCGGCGTAGATGACGAAGTCGTCGCGGCGGTCGATGCCGAGGCCTGAGGCTTCGGCGCAGTCGACGACGTCGCTGTCGAGGGGGACGCAGGTGTTGGCATTGTCGGCGTCGAAGAAGGCGTCGTCGCTGGTGGCGTCGTAGCAGACGCTGTCGCAGTCGCCGTCGTTGGCGCAGGTGGCGGCTTCGCCTTCGCCTTCTTCGCCTTCTTCGCCTTCGCCTTCGGCCCTGACCGGTCCGTCGACGGTGCTGCACAGGCCGAGGTTGCAGAACTCTTGCTCGGGCGGACAGTCGCTGTCGGCGTCGCAGCGGATGCCGAAGAGGTCGCAGCCAGCGACGCCGCCGACAAAGACGCCGAAAGCGCCGAGAACGACGGGGACGACGACGAGAGAGACGGCGCGCATGGTGGTGGCTCCTATTCCGCGATCAAGCCGATGACGAAGACGCTGCCGCCGACGACGAGGACGCCGGCAGACACCGCCGTCGCGATGCCCAGGGGCTGGTTGTAGTCGAGCCACGCCTGCTTCAGCTGCGGATCGCCCGCGGGCGACTGCGTCTCTGAGAACAGGTAGCCCATGGTGCCGGCGGTGGCGCCGGTGGCGATGAGTCCGACGACGCCGACGACGACGCCGGTGACGGTGATGGGGCTGCCACCGCCTGCTTCGTCGTCGGCGCGGGCGCGCTTGTGATCGATCTCTCTGCCGTAGAGCTCGGCGACGGCGTCGGGGACGGCGTCGTAGAGGCCCTCGACGTCGGCAGCCTCGGCGGCGGCGCGTCCGAGAGTGCGCACGTTGTCAGGATCGATCAGCGACACGTTCATGACGAAGCGGGCGCCGAGGCGCGAGACGCTGGCGTGGACGACGCGGCCGGCGCCGAGGGCAGCGCCGATCTCGGCGAGGCAGGCCTCGGTGTCGCAGTCGGCGGCCTGCCGGCTGGCGGTGACGTCGGCGAACTTGCGCAGCTCTTCGGTCGACAGCACCTCGGCCCGCTTCGCCTGCTTCTGCAGCGCGTGCGTGATCGCCTCGCGCACCACGCCCTTCTCTTCGTCGCTGAGGGCGTCGCCAGAGACATCCATGACGAGGATGCGCTCTTCGGTCTTGGCCTGCGCCTCGGCCTTTGCCTTCTTTTTTCGCTCGCCCGCCCCACCACCGGACGCGGCGACGAGAGAGAGGGCGAGCACAACGGTGCCGAACATGTGCAGTGGCTAACGCGCCCGGCGCAGGGCGACCACGACATCTGTCAGCTGCACGACAGCGGCAGGGTGCTGCGCGCGGCCTGAACGAAATCCCGTGAACAATCGGTGGGTTGCGGGGAGTGCGACCACATGTCAGTGGACGGAGACTTCGGAGATGCAGGTCTGGTTGCCCTTGCCCTGCTTCACGGACTTGTCGAGGGTGATGCGCACCTTCTTGCCTTCGCTCTTGCCGTCGAAGAACACCAACGTGGTCTTCATCCACGGACGGGCGTCGGTCTTCTTGAAGACGCTGTCAGAGAAGGCGATCGAGGGGCTGTCGAACTTGCCGGGCTCGCGGCGGTTGATGCTCGCCTCAGAGCCGCCGTCGATGGCGACCGAGAAGGTCTCGGGCACGTTGTGGCTCTTGAAGTCGGCGGCGCTGGCGACGCAGCCGGTGACGACGCGGACCATGTGAATTTTGGCTTCTTCTTCGAGCTCGACCTCGAGCCACTGGCCTTTGCCGTCGTCGGCGGCGTCTTCGATCCAGGCGGTGTCGAGGTTGTTGTCGGCGCCCTTCACCATCCACTCAGAGCGATCGACCTCGATCTCGGGCTCAGGCTCGGCCTTCTCTTTCGGCGCCTTTTCTTTCGGCGTCTTCTTCACCGCCGGGGGCTTCTTCACCGGCGGCTTCTTCGTCGTCGGCGGCGGCAGATCGAGGTCTTCGAGGCCGAGCTCGAGCTCGCCGCCGGGCGATCCTTCTTTGCCGTCTTTTTCGACCTTGTCGGTCTTGTCGGCGCCGTCTTTCATGAGCGCGTTGTTGAGGGCGTTGGCCTTCATCTCTTTCAAGACGGTGGGCTCGACCCACGCTGATGACGCCGTCACCTTCGCGATCGGCAGCGCCGGCAAGAAGTTGTTCAGCCGCTCGCCGGCGTCTTTGTAGATGAAGTTGGCTTCGTCCCAGCGCCAGACCTGCTCGCGCACGCCTGTCATGACTTTCACCGGGTCTTCGCCATCTTTCTCTATGGCAAGAATCTGCGGCTTGCGACGCACCAGCACTTCGCCGACGCCGTCTTCTTCGACGTCGCCGAAGTACCAGCCGCCGCGGGCGTCGCCGTAGGTGACGATGGATTTGTCGTTCTCCCACGCGTCGCGCTCAGAGGCGTTCTTGGGGCGGTTCAAGACGCTGGTGAAGATCTCTTTCAAGCGTCCGTCTCTTTTACCGTACACCCGAACGCGCTTGACCTTCTCGTCGGGCGTCTCGTCGTAGACCTCGAAGACGATCTCTTGCGACTCTTTCGGCGGCGCGAGCGCCAGGCCCTCGAGCTTGGCGATCTCTTTGCCGCCGGCGAACGGCAGCTGTTCGACGACGACGGCGCCGTCTTTGTCTTCGCCGACCACGACGACGGCGAGGTTGCCGCTCTTGTTCGCGCCCACGGCGATCAGCTCTTTGCGGCCGTCGCCGTCGATGTCGATGTCGACGAACTTCTTCAGCTCGAGCCCTTTTTGCTTCAGCGCCTCGGCGGTGGTGCGACGGGACTTCTTTTCTTCTGCCTGCGCTGACCCGAAGAACGCGAGGACGGTGACGACGACGAAGAGAGGGCGGACGCGCATCCACGCGGCTTACCACCCCGCGCGCGTCCGTTGCCACGCCGCAGACCCGCGCTCGTGGACAGGTGTTCAGCCCCGGCGCGCGAGTTGTGATCCAGTGGCCAACAGGGACCGGTTGGAGCCTGACAATGAACTTGATTTTCACTCCGACCTTGTGCACCTTGCTGCACAGTCTGAAGCTTGTTGGTTCCAACCAGCAGGCGTCCGGATGCGCTGCGACGCGTCAAACGACGGGTTCGCAGCAGCAGCCGGCGGCAAGATCAGTCCGAATCCTTTGGAGTTTCGGGTGGTTCTGCCGGGTGGCATTTGCGGGGCTGCTCAAGGGTTTTTGGGCGTTCCCGCTGCCTTCTGCAGTCGAACCAGACGGCAGAGGACAAGAATTCGCGGGAGAGATCGCCGTCATGAAACACAAAGCGCATCTCGGAGCGAGCACACAAAAAACGGTCGTGATCGAACAAGGGCTGGTGCAGCGCTTCGTCGACGCACTCGACCTTGGCGACGCGGTCTCGAAAGACCCCGAAGCGGCGAAGGCCGCGGGTCTGACCGGTGTGCTGCTCCCCCACAGCGCGGCCGCCTCGCTCGGCGACTTCGCGCACGTGCTGACCTTGCTCGAGCTCAAGCCCAAGCAGGTGTTGCACTCGAAAGAGTACGTCGCCGTCTTCGCGCCCTTGTGCGCGGGTGACGAGCTGTCGGTGACGACGACGCTGCGTGACCTTTACGAGCAGCAGGTCGGCGGCAACCCGATGGGCTTCGTCACCATCGACGTCGTCGGCGCCACCAAGAAGGGCGAAATCCGCTTCGAAGCGCAGCGCGTGCTGGCGATTCGCGGTGGCTTCCCCCGTCGTTGATCGCGGGCGAGGACAAGCCCCGCCCCCTCCCTCCGCGTTTTCTTTCTTTTTTTCAGGAGGCCGCATGCCTCAGCTCTACTGGGACACGATCGAGCTCGGCGACCCCGTCACCCCGCTGTCGAAGCCCGCGGTCACCCGCGTGCAGATCGCGAAGTTCGCGGGCGCCGCGCAAGACTGGTCGCCGCTGC
This sequence comes from Deltaproteobacteria bacterium, assembly GCA_031384945.1. GTDB lineage: Bacteria > Myxococcota > UBA727 > UBA727 > VGSZ01 > VGSZ01. The sequence goes on along the minus strand of JANNAY010001486.1, from coordinate 4,760 downwards.
ACATCGACGACGACTTCGCCAAGTCCGCCGGCTACGGCAGCGTCTTCGCCCACGGCGCGACGTCGTTGGGCTTCGCCATCGAGGCGGTGCACAAGTGGCTCGAGAACGGCCGCGTGCTGAGCTCGACGTCGACCTTTCAGAAGCTCGTGTGGCCGGGCGACATTCTCACCGCCAAGGGCGTGGTGGTGAACCGCTACGAGAAGAACGCCGAGCCTCGTGTCGACGTCGACGTCTGGGCCGAGAACCAGAACCACGACATCGTCATGAAGGGGCAGATCACCTGCCTGCTCTGGCGCTCTGACAAAGACGAAAAGAAGAGCAAGGTCGCTTTTCCCAGCGTCTCGGCCGAGACCATCAAAGAGCGCCGCACGGCCAAGCCCGTGCCGAAGAACGACGCTGAGGCCCAGAAGGCCCGCCTCGAGGCCGCCGCGCAGCAGCAGCAGCAGCAGCACGCGGCTGAGCTCAAGAAAGGCAGCAACCGCGCCGCCCCCCGCCCGCTGCCGCCGCCGCCGCCGCCGAAGCCCGTCGCGTTGATTCCGCGCGTGCAGACCGTACTGCCGCCGCGTCCCGCCCCCGTGAAGCCCACGCGGCAGGCGAAGGCTGCGCCGGTGAAAGCGCCGGCCGCGCCGCCGCCGCCTGCTGCGGCGAAGAAGCCTGCACCGGCTCCGGCGGCGAAGAAGCCTGCGCCGGCTCCAGCGGCGAAGAAGCCTGCGCCGGCTCCGGCAGCGAAGAAGCCAGCGCCGGCTCCGGCGAAGAAGCCTGCGAAGCCTGCGCCGGCCGCGAAGAAGCCCGCGCCGCCGCCGAAGAAGAAGAAGTAGCCGTCGTCGCTGACGTGCTGACCGTTTTGCTTTTGTGCAGCGCCGTCGCCTCTGTCGACGGCGCTGTCATTTCTCCTCCCGCTGATGCGCCGCTGCACGACGAAGAGGCGGGGTGGTGGAGCTTCGCTGGCGTTCCGCGGCTGACGCTCAACAGCGACGAGGGCGTTGGGCTCGGGGTGCGGGGCATCCTGTTTTGGCACCGCTACAACACGCGGCCCTACAAGACGGCGATCACGTTTCAGGGGTGGGCGACGACGCGGCTGGTGCAGCACCACTACGTCAAGGTCGACGCCATCGACGCCTTCAACGTGCCGCTGCGGCTCGAGGCCGAGGGCGGGTTCTTCTCGACGCTGACGATGCCGTTCTGCGGTGATCCGCCCGACGAGGCCGATTCCCCAGACCCGGGCCGTGATTGCGTCGATGGCGAAGACACGCGCATCCGCTCGCTCGAGCCGTATCTGTCGACGACGGCGCGCTTTCGCTTGCTCAAGCAGCCGTTCTTCAAAGACACGCTGAAGCTCGAGGCCTTCGTCGGCTGGCGCGGCACGCAGTACATCCCCGGGACGCTGTTCGACGACGACGGCGACGGCCAGGCCGACCTGTTCCCGTATCCGGGGTCGCGCTACGCGGCGCTGCACCCGGGCGGTGAGCCGGGGCTCGCCAGCGTCGTGCAGCTGGGCATCGCCATCGACACCCGCGACGACGAGCCGAACCCGTCGCGCGGCTTCTTCGTCGACGCCAGCGTCAGAGACGCGCAGCCGTCGTGGGGGTCGGCGTTTTCGTTCGCCGGCTTCAACGTCACCGGCCGCCTCTACGCCCCTGTCTTCGCTGGCGTCGTCGTCGCCGAGCGCGTCGTCGTCGATGGCGTCGCCGGTGATGCGCCGTGGCGCGAGCGCGTGCGCTTCGGCGGGCTCGTCGAAGGCAACGGCATCGGCGGACAAGACAGCGGCCGCGGCATTCGGCTGGCGCGCTTTCCGGGCCGGCTGCGGGGCTCGTGGCAGCACGAGCTGCGCGTCACCCCGCTGGTGCTCGACGTCTGGGGCAACTCGCTGGCGCTGCCCGTCGCCGTCTTCGCCGACTCTGGCGTGGCGCTCTTTGAAACCGGTCAGCCGCGGCTGCTGTTCGGCGGCGGGCTGTCGTTTCGCGTCGTGTGGAACCGCACCTTCGTGATGCGCCTCGACCTCGCTGTCTCGCCCGAAGAGCCGGGGCGCTTCTCGGCCTACTCGGCACCGGGAAATCCCTTCTAGATTCCGCCCATGTTCGCTCGCCTGCTGCGCGCCATCGCGACCCTCGACCTGCGCTCGTTGGGACTCTTTCGCATCGCCCTGGGGCTGCTGGTCGCCCTCGACGCGGCCATCCGCTTGCGCGACGTCGAGGTCTTTCTCGCCGACAGCGGCACCGGCCGCTTTCCGGTCAGCTTCGTCGAGTCGCTGACGTACCGCCCGTCGCTGAACCACCTGTCGGGCTCGACGGAGTGGCAGGCGGTGATGTTGCTGCTCTGCCTCGCCGGCGGGTTGGTGTTGGCGGCGGGGTGGCGCACCCGCGCCGTCTCCGTCGTCGTCTGGGTCGTGTTGTTGTCGATTCAGAACCGCAACAACTACGTGAACACCGGCGCCGACAGCGTGCTCATCACCTGCTGCTTGTTCGCGATCTTCTTGCCTGTGGCCGCCCGCTTCTCACTCGACGCCCGCGCCGGCCGCGTCGTCATCGCCGATGACGCCTGCGTCTCGGTCGTCGGCGGCGGGCTCGCCCTGCAGACGGCGATCCTCTACGTCTTCAACGTCATCAATAAACATGGAAAGACGTGGTGGAACGGCAGCGCAGTGCTGCAGGCGCTGCACATTGACCAGCACACCACCGTCGTTGGCGCGGTGATTCGCGACCACCTCGCGTGGACATCGCCATTCTTTACGTTCGGTACTTTGATCGTCGAGTTCTCGGCCATTTTGTTGTTGCTGCCCGTCGCCACCGGCGCCGTGCGCAGCGCGCTCGTCGTCGCCTTTTGGGGGCTGCACATCGGCCTCGCGGCTTGCCTCGACCTCGGGCTCTTCTCGCCGGCCTGCATGGCGTTGTGGTTGGCGTTCATGCCCGCGGCGCTGTGGGCGAGAAAGCCGCTGTCGACGTTGACGACGACCAGGCTGCCGACCACGACGCCGACGAAGACGCCTGCGTGGCGGACGTGGGCGGGCGCCGTCGTCATCACCGCCGTGGTCGTCACGCAGCTGACCATGAACGTGCAGAAGGTGTTTGAGCGTCCGGCACCGGCGTGGATGGCGCGGCCGGCGCGCATGTTTGGCGTCGATCAGCTGTGGCGCTTGTTCTCGGCGAACCCGAGCCGTCATGACGGTTGGATGATCGTGGCCGGCGACGAAAAAACCGGCGCTGTGCTCGACCTCTATGATGTCGACGACCTCAAGCCTGAGGTGACGAACGAGAAGCCGCCGCGGGTGGCGGCGCTGAACAAGACCTCGCGCTGGCGCAAATTCATGATGAACATCGGCATCGTCGAAGAGAAGGCGACGCGCCGTCGCTACGCCGCCTGGATCTGTCGCCGGTGGAACGCGCAGCACCACGGCGATGAAGAGCTGGCGCGCGTCCGCTTCACCTACTGGCTCGAGACCACGCGGCGCGACTTCAAGCCGGTGAAGAAGAAAGACCTCGTCGAGCAAGACATGGGTTCGTTCGCCTGCACGCCCGACGGCGCGCGAGAAATTCGCTCGGACAAGAAGACGCCGGCGCCGACGATGAAGAAGGCGGATGCGGGGGAGCTGCCGGAGTGACTGTGCAGGCGCTGTGCGGTTGGGGCGATCCGGCAGGCCGATCGTTTGGCGTCGTGTTTTGTGGCGCCCAACCTGCGCACCGTCGGCGTCATGCTAAGTCGGGAGCCACATGAGCCGCCTCGATTCTCTCAGCCCCGGCTGGCCCGCCAAGCTCAACGTTCTCTACGACGTCGTCGTCGTGCTCGTCGCCTGCGTGCTGGCCACGCTGCGCGTCGTGCTCGATGACCCGCGCTACTACTCGATGATGGTGGTCGGGGCCTTCTTCTGGCTCGTCGGCGCCGGCGCCCTGCGTCTCTATTCACCGGCCACACCGCGCACGATTCAGGATCAAGCGGTCTTGACCATCTTGCTGCTCGTGTTGACCTCGATCGTGCTGGCGATCTGGGAGCGCGTCGGCGTCATTCCCGAAAAGCACGCCTTCTCGGTCTTCAGCTTCGGCGTCATCTCGTTCATCTGGATGCTCGCCGGTCGCGTGGTGTTGTTCGCACCGTTGAAAGAGGTCGCCGACCCCAGAGACGACGTGCTCATCGTCGGCACCGGCCCCGCCGCCGTCGCCACCTGGCATGTGTTGGCCGAGCGCGGTCCCCGCAAACGCAACGTCATCGGCTTTCTCGCCTTCGAAGGCGAAGTCGCCCACCGCGGTTTGAAGGCGCCGATTCTGGGCAACGCCGGCGACATCTTGAAGGTGCTGTCGGACCACGCCGTCGCCGAGGTCTACATCGCCGGCCGCACGCTGGTGCACGGCCACGAGATGCAGGCCCTCGTGCGCTCGTGCGAAGAGGTCGGTCAGCCCTTCGCGCTGCCCGTGCACGCCCTGGCCTTTGAGCGCGCCCGCTTGCTGGGCAGCGGCTTCACCGACGACGGGTTCTTGCATTACTTGTCGACCGACACGCGGCCATTTCAGTATGCATTGAAACGCATGATGGACATCGTGGCGTCTGCAATCGGTCTGCTCTTCCTGTCGCCGCTCCTCATCGGGGTGTCGCTGGCGATCAAATTGACCGACGGCGGGCCGATCTTTTTCAAGCAAAAGCGGGTCGGGCTGCACGGCGCCGATTTTGATATGCTGAAGTTTCGCAGCATGGTGATGAACGCCGACGCCATGAAAGACAAGCTCATGGCGATGAACGAGATGCAGGGCGGCGTCGTCTTCAAGATGAAG
>JANNAY010001482.1:0-4472 GCA_031384945.1 Deltaproteobacteria bacterium | reverse complement strand
CCTCTCTGAGCCCAGGACGCCGACCGCCCTGGAGGGAGACGTTCGACGACGACGTACCCGGGCGAGCCGGTGAAGCATCCGATGCCCCATGTGTGATGGTGATCTAATCATCACTCCGATCTTCCGATTTTTACACCTTTGAAGACCGGAGAGTTCTGTGGTTCAGCCGTTCTGCCTCGCGCAGAAGGACGACGTTGCGTCGTCCTGGAAAACCGCCTGACAACCTCCGCAAGGATGCTTGTTCTTGGCTCGCTTCGGGCGCCGGTGAAGCATCCGATGCCCCAAGAGAGATGGTGACCCACCGCCTCTCCGGTCTTCGATCTCGATCGACGGCGCCAGTCACCACATGCCGTTGGCGTTGGCCGACGTCGCCGGCACGTGCTCGTGCACCTGCCAGCGTTCAGCGACGCGGTCGGCGTCGAATCTGACGACGTCGTAGACGACGGCAGCGGCGCCGTCGACGACGCCGTCGGATTGGACGACGACGAAGCCGCCTTCGCCGACGACGCGGTGGACGGCGCGGCCTTCGCCTTCGACGAGGGACCGCGCCGCCTCTTTCTGCTTCTGCGTCTGCTGCGGCGTCGTGGGCGTCTTCGTCGTCGCACCGCTCAAGCGATCGGTGCCGTCGGCGAGGCCGGCGTCCCAGTGCTCGGCGAGCTTGCCGTTCTCGACGCGAAACAGATCGACGGCGGCGATGCGGCGCCCGCTGCGCAGGTACTCGACGTGCAGCGCGACGAGGTCGCCGTCGACGACGCTGCGCAGCACCTCCACGTGGGGCACGCGCTCTTTCGGCCCCGCGGCGAATTCTTCGACGAAGCCGATGAGACCCTGCGGACCATCCGGCACGCGCGGGTTGCGGGCCGCGCTGCGGATTTGCCCTGCTGCCGGTACGTCGGCGCGATCAGGGCGCGGACGATGTCGGGGCGCGCCTCGCCGATGCCGCGCTCGAGCAGGTCGGTCGCCATCGCCGCCGGCTCCGTCGGCGCCGCATACGTCGGCGGAGTCGTCGTCGCGCAGGCACACAGCAGCAGCGGCAGAGCGAAGAAGCGCATCGCACTAGTGTCGTGGAACGTGCGCCAATGTGGGAAGCCTCGAAAAACGACAGCAGCGGACATCCAGATCCGGCGTCCGCCGCGTCCGTCGACCATGGACCTCGCTGTGACCGACTCACCACCCGCCCCGAGGGCACCGCAGCGCGCGCTGGTGCTGCTCAAGAAGCTGCTGCCGACGACGGCGTCTGCTGCTGTGCCGTTCGCGACTTTGGTGGCCACGCACCAGGGCATGGTGCGCGGCTTTCTGCGCCGCCTGTGCAACGCCGACGCCATCGCCGACGACCTCGCGCAAGAGACCTTCTTGAAGGCCAAGAAAGCCCTGCCCGGCTTTCGCGGCGAAGGCAGCATGGCGTCGTGGCTCTTGCGCATCGCCTACCGCGAATTTCTCAGCCACAAGCGCAAGCGCAACGACGACCTCGTCGACAACTTCGACGACGTCGACAACGGCGCGCTCCGCCTCGATCGCACGCTCGAGCATGACGTGCGCCGCGCGCTGCGCGCCTTGAGCGACGACGAGCGCGTCTGCGTCGCCGCCTGCTTCTTCGACGACCTCACCCACGAAGAAGCCGCGGTCGCGCTCGAGCTGCCGCTCGGCACGCTCAAGACGCACATCGCCCGCGCCAAAGAGAAGCTGCGGGCGCCGCTGTCCGCCTACGAAACGAAGCTGACGACGACGATGCCGACCGATGGAGGTGCCCGATGAACGACTGGCTCGACCTGGCATTGAAGAACCCGGGCGCCGTCGACGACGGATTCGCCGACCGCGTCGTCTCCGTCGGCAAAGCCCGCGATCGCACCGCGTTGATGCTGCGCGCGCTCGCTGCCGTGCTCGTCGTCGGCTTCGTCGTCTCCCTCGCCGCCGGCGTCGTCTTGCACGGCGCTGAGCGCGTCGGCGCCGGCCTCATCGGCGATCCGGGGCCGCGCATGGACGCCGAGCGCGCGAACTTCACGGCCGACTTCCAACGCCTCGACGCCCTGCCCTTCTTTGCCCGCAGAGACGGCGACAAAGACGCTGGCGCCGTCCTCAACCCGCCCACCGAGGAAGACCGCGCCGACGATCCGCGCTGTGCCGCCGAGCACGGCAAGAAGAACGTCCGCTTCGAGGACAGCACCTGCGACACGTCGTTCCTCGTCGGCCTCGCCGCCTACGACCGCTGGACGGGACCGCAAGGCCGATCGTGGTGGCTCGGCAGCTACGCGCGCTCGCACCTGCGCCGCGCCGGCCTCGTCTCCGGCGCCGCCTTTGCCGCCGCCGCCCGCGACGTCGAGCACCTCGGACGCCTGGCCCTCGTGAGCCGCGCCTCCGCCGACAAATATTTTCTCATCGTCAACGAAGAGATGACGCTGGTGCGCGAGCGCGGCGGCGACACCGGCGGCTTCGTCCCTGTCGTCGACGCCAAAGACGCCGTCCGCCTGCGCGAGCTGTGGCAACAGGCCAGCCACTTCGCCGGCGCTGCCGCCAACGACGACGACATCGCCCTCATCGTCAACGCCCGCTCGGTCTTGAGCTGTGGCGCGGTGAGCGACGCGACGGGCTCGCTGGCCGTTCAGGCGCACTTCGCCGGCGACCACATCGTCGAGCGCACGCGTCCGCTGATGTCGATCAAGGGCTGCGGGCCGCGCGACGTCGTCAACCTGACGCAGGTCTTCTGCGACACGCCCGATTCGATCTCGTGCGCATTCTACGTCCGCACGTTGCAGCTGCCCCCGTTTCGCCAGGCCATGGCCGCCGCCACCGCCCGCCTGCCGGAGGCCTGGTGAGCATCGCGCCGACGACCACGAAAGACCTGACAACGACGTCGACGGAGCTGGCGACTACATCGACGGCGGTGATGCGGGCAGGACAAGCCCACTCGAACGACCTGATGCAAGAGCTCGCCACCGTCGTCGCCACCACCGCGTCGCGCGAGCGGCTGCGCAAGCGAACGCTGCTGGTGTTGCTCGTGGTCGGCGTCGTCGTCATCGCCGCCGCCGCCGTCTCTGGAAAAACGCTCGCCGGCAACCTGCCCCTCGGCCTGTTCGGCGTGCTCTGCCTCGCCCCCGTGCTGCCGCTCTCGATCGGCTGGGGCGTGCGCAACCGCGCGCTGCTCGACGCCGCCGCCAAAGACGCCGCCGTCGACGGCATCGCCCTCGCCTCAGCGGTCAAGCTCGTGCAGCAGGGCGTCGGACCGTCGACGGCGCTGCGGGCGTCGCTCAAAGCGCCAGCGCGCTGACGAAGCACAACCCGGGTTGTGAGCTCACGCCCCCGGCTGCTGGGCCGTGAAGCGGGCCGTGTACGTGGTGTTGGCGAGGCCCGCCTCGCCGACGGTGCCGCCGTTGGCAGCCTTGACGGTGACGGCCTTGATGCGGCCCGCCTCGTCGCGCTCGAAGGTGATCAGGCTGACGCTGACGCCGTCGCTGTTGTCTTCGACGCTCTTGGTGCGGACCATGACCAGCAGGCCTTTGTCGTCGAAGTCGAGGGCGACGTCTTTGTTCTCGACGTAGTCCTCGCGCTCGTGGGTCTCGGTGCGCTGGTGAAACGACACGCTCTTCGCGCGCTTCTTGTCTTTCTCGTCGAAGGTGACGGCGTAGCGCGAACGGGTGACGCCGTAGCCGAGGCTCTGGCTGTCTTTCGTGGCCTCGAAGAACGCCGCGCCGGGACCGGCAAAGGCGGCGAGCACGTCGTCGGGCAGGTACTGAGAGAGCTCTTCGAGGCCGTCGGGCACCGGCGTCTTTTCTTTGCTGTCGAGGCGGTAGGTGCCGCTGCCGTCGACGAGGTCGAGCGACGCCAGCTCTTTGGCGCTGAAGGTCAGAGCGATCAGCCCGACCGGCTTCTCGCTGCTGAGCTGCGCGCCGAGGCCCGTGCGGCCCGCGATGGGCATCGGCGTCGCGCTGTCGTCTTTCCACGTCGCCGTGTCTTCGTCGGCGTAGGCGCCGCCGTTCGAGGCGAAGTGCGTCGACGCAAACGGATACGTCTTCGGCCGCGCAGCGAACGCCTTGGCCGTCGTCACCCGCTCTTTGATCCACGCCTTGGCCGCTGCGATCTTCTTGGTCTCGACGTCGGCTTTGTAGACGACGTCGCTGTCGGCGTAGACGTCGATGTCGCTGATGCAGTTGTCTTTGTAGGCGCTGCCGTCGGTGCTTGAGACAATCGTCAGGGTGATCGAGGCGACGCCGCGGTTCTTAGGTACATCAATCAAGACATCTTGACTGCCCATTTTCTTCTGCAACACGGCCTTGCGCATCACCACCTCGTCGCCCACCGCGTCTCGCACTGTGATCGTGATGCCAGCCGGCGCCGCGTTGGCTTTGAGCAGCGCTGCCGACTTTTGGTAGCCATTGAAAACGACAACTTTGAGAAACCGTGCTGACTTCAATTCAGAGAGTGGCAGCGTGATGCTCTGGCCTTCGCCGTTGCCCTCGACGCCCTCGACCCACGCC
>JANNAY010001470.1:0-4862 GCA_031384945.1 Deltaproteobacteria bacterium | reverse complement strand
CACCCGCGCTGGCGTGCGCGCTGGCACACCTGCCTACATGGCGCCCGAGCAGGCCCGCGGCGACGACCTCGACGAGCGCGCCGATGTTTTTTCGGCGGGCGTGATGCTGCTCGAGCTCGTCACAGGCCGTCACCCGTTCGCGCGCGAGACGCCGCAGGCAACCATGGCCGCCATCGTCAACGCCGACGCCGACGTCGACACCGGCGTCGCCCTCGTCGACGACGTCCTGCGCGGCATGCTCGCCCGCGATCGCGTCGACCGCACCGCCAGCGCCAACGCCGTGCTGGCGCAGCTGGCGCCGCTGCTCGACCACAGCGCCGCCGTCGAAGCCGTCGTCGTCCGCGCCTTGCAAGACCCGCAGAGCGCCGTCGACTCTGCCGTCGAGACTCTCGGCCTGGGCGGCGGCATGGGCGTCATACCGCCGACGCGCCACGATCCCGTGCCGCTGTCGCAGGCGTCGACGCAGCTGTCGGCCGAGAAGACGCTGGCGCAGGCTGAGCAGCCGCAGCCGCCGTCTGCTGAGTTGTCGTCGTCGACGGTGTACCCGCACACGATGACCGATTTGGCGATCCCCGTGCTGCCGCTCGCGCAGGGAGAAATCCCCACCGACATGGTGCGCACCGCCGACGCCGCCGACGACGCTGGCGCCGTCAAGAACACCGCCGTCGTCATCGCCGTCGTCGTCGGCGGCGTCGTCGCTGCCATCGCCGTTGTCGCGGTCATCGCCCACTTCGTCTGGTAGGGTGAACCGCGTGACCGAGCCCACCAAGCCCCAGGACCCGACCGCCGCACCGGCTGCGGTGCTGACGACGCCTCCGACGACGCCTCCGACGACGAATCCGACGACGAACCCGACGACGAGTTCGACGACGCCCCCGACGACCTCACCGCCGCCCTCTGATCGAGAGGGCATGCTCGACGGCCTCTCGTCGCTGACCGATTCGATCACTGACTCGATCACCGAGGGGCTCTCGCAGGTGCCGATGGTGGCGCCGGTCGCCGAGTCGTCTGAGGCCGTCGCGGCGCGCATCGGCTCGACGCTGCGCGAAGGGCTCTCGTACCTCGGCGAGGTCTCGCGGCTGTCGTGGCAGTTCTTCCGCGTCTTCTGGCAGCGGCCGTTCGGCACGCGCGCCTTTCTCGACCAGGCAGAAGCGATCGGCACCAAATCACTGCCGATCGCGATGCTAATTCTCTTCTTTGTCGGCTTGGTCTTCGCGCTTCAATTTGGTCTGACACTGCAGACCATGGGCGCCGTTCCATATGTTGGTAAAGTGACCTCGCTGTCGATCATGCGCGAGCTCGGTCCGGTGTTCACCTCGCTGGTCGTCGGCGGACGCGTGGGCGCCGGTATCGCCGCCGAGATCGGCTCGATGAAGGTCACCGAGCAGATCGACGCCCTTCGCGCGCTCGGGGCCGACCCCATCAAAAAGCTCGTGGTGCCCCGCGTGTTGGCTGCAACATTCATGTTGCCCATCGTGGCGTTGTTTGCCGACATCTGCGGCATCATCGGTGGCATGATCATCAGCTACTTGCAGTTCGGTGTCAGCGCGACTCTTTTTTACGAGAGCGCCATCACCACAATCCGCGCGACCGACTTTCTTTCGGGTTTCATGAAGCCGTTCTTCTTCGGCTTCGGCATCGCGATCATCGGCTGCCTCGAAGGCATGAACTGCGCGCAAGGCACCGAGGGCGTCGGGCGCGCCACCACCCGCACCGTCGTCAACGTCAGCGTCATGGTGGTGCTGGTCGACTTCTTCTTGACCAAGCTCTTCACCATGCTGCCGCGCATCTAGAGCTGCTTGCGCATGTCGCGGTGGTCGATGCCGGCGTCGACGTAGACGGTGCCGTGGGCCACGTAGCCGAGGCGCTCGTAGAACGGCACGGCGCTGACCTGGCTCGACAGCTCGACGCTGCTGAAACCCTGCTTCGCCGCCTCGGCCTCAAGGGCGTTCATCAACAGCTTGCCGATGCCTGACTTGCGGTGGCTCTTCAGAACCGCGACGCGCTGGGCCTTGGCCTTGCCATCGACAGGCTTGAGGCGGGCCGTGCCGACGTCGACGTCGCCAGCGGTGGCGAGAAAATGCGTGCAGTCACCCTCGGTTTGATCGAGCTCCAGGTCTTCGGGCACCTGCTGCTCTTCGATAAAGACAACACGGCGCACTTCAAGGCAGCGCGCCAGCTCTCCCACGGTCTCGATGCGTTTGACGTTCACGTCGCCTCCTCGCGGTTGTGTTCCCCGCTGGGAAACTACCGCTGTTCTTGGCTTCGGGTAGTGTCGCGTCGTGCGGGCCGTCCTGCTGCCGTTTGTCGTCGTCGTTCTGCTGGTGGGGGCGGTCTCTGCCGCTGTCCCGGCAGGTGCGGTCGAGGCGCGTGGCGCTCGCCCCGTCGATGTCGACGCCTTTCGCTTCACAGTTGACCCGCCGCGCATCGTCGTGGGCGACACCAAAGAAGCCGTCATCACCATCGAGGCGCGCGACGACGATGGCGCCGCCCTCGACACAGCGCCGCCGCGGTTGACGACGTCGACGGGCACCATCTCTGAGCCGCAGCGCGTTGCGCCGGGTGTGTTCAAGGCGCGCTTCGTGCCGCCGACCGACGCGTTTCCTCACGTGGCGCTGGTCAGCGCCAGCATCGACACCGTCGATGACACCGCCGTCGGCTTCGTCACCGTGCCCCTGTGGGGACGCGGACAAACCACGGTGAAGACCAAGCCCGGATCAAAAGTCACGGTCTACGTCGGCGCCGACGCATTTGGCCCCGTGGTCGCCGGCGACGACGGCAGCGCCACCGTCTCGATGTTGGTGCCGCCTGGTCCCGAGCGGGCGATCGCGAAGTCGGTCGACGCCGTCGGCAACGAGAGCCAAAAGACCATCGACCTTGCCGTGCCGCCGTTCAACCGGCTCGCCGTGCTGTCTCTCGACGACATCGTGCCCGGCGATGGCAACGGCCGCGCCCGCGTCCTTGCCTTTGTCGTCGACAAAAAAGGCGCTCCCCTCGTCGACGCCGTCATCAAAGCCGAGGTCGGCGTTGGTGTCGTCGAAGACGACGTCAGAGGCATCGCGCCCGGCATGTTCGAGGTGTTGTGGCGGCCGGGGGCGCTCAAAGCGCAAGTCGTGCCGATCACGTTGGCGCTCGAGGGCGCCGTGTTGTCGCGGGCGACGACGTCGGTGCGCGTGATCGCGGGTGCGCCGGCGCGGGCCGATGTCATCGCGCCGAAGCAGTCGCTCTCCGCCGACGAGGCGCGTGAGCTCTCGGTGCGCGTCACCGCCTATGACTCCGGCGGCAACCCCGTTCCCTTCGGCGCGGCCCGCGTCGACGTCGACGTTGGCCGCATCGATCGCGTCTCGGGCGGCGAAGCATCGAAGATGATCGCCTGGGTGTTGCCGGCGCGCCTTGTTGCCTCTGCGCCGGCGGGCGTGGCGCCGTCGATGACCGACAAGCGCACGGCGACCTTGCGCGTTCGCGCCGCCGACGGCGTGGTGTTGGGCGAGGCCCGCGTGCTGCTCGTCGCTGGCAAGCCGGCAACGTTGGCGATGACGCCCTTCGACGAAATCACCGCTGACGGATCCGCCGCCGCCCCCGTCGTCGTCACCGCGGCCGACGTCGCCGGCAACGCGGTCGTCCCCCAGGGCGTCGTGCTCGAAGCCAGCGGCGGCCGCTTCGTCGCCGCCAACGTCGACGCCGGCAACCGCGTCTACCGCGCCTTGTACGTCCCCGACCCCCGCGACGAAGAGGGCGTCGTCGACGTCAAAGCCTCGCTCGGTGCGCTGGTCGTGTCGTCGCCGCTGCGCTTGAAGCCGCGACCGCGTGCGCTCTTGCTCGTCGGTCCGGCGCTGACGTCGTCGTGGAGCTACGGGCCCATCGGCGCAGCTGGCGTCGAGCTCTCGACGTTGGTGCGCCTGCCGGTGCTGGATGGCGCGTTGCACGCGGGTTTGAACCTCGGTGTGCTCGAGGGCATCGGTGCTGTTTCACAGGCGACCTTTCTGCAGCACCGCTCGTTTCCCGTCATGGCTGAGGTGGCCTGGCGTCCGCTGTTGTTGAAAGACCTCGGCCTGCATGTCGGCGTCGACGCTGGGCTCGTCGTCACCGATGTCGCCGTCGCCCGCGACACCGTCGACGACAGCCGCATCGGCGCCGACGATCAGAAAGAGCTGCGGCAGATCGAGCCTGCTGTCGGTGGCGCTGGCGTCGTCGGTGTCGCCTACCGCGTGGGTCCGGGGTTTGTTGAGCTCGACCTGCGCGGCGGGTACGCGGTGCCCCTGGGTGACTCTCTCGTCGACGGGTCGCCGTGGGGTGCCGGGGTTTCGCTCGGGTATCGCTTCGGGATTTGAGGGCGCGGGCAGCATGGCGCTCCGGCCGCGACCGGCGTTGTCGTCGTCGTTGCGTGCGGGGCCGGCCAGATCCTTTTTTTTGGCCTGCGGCCGGCTTCATGACGAAGCACGAAGCGCGAAGCACGAAGCAACAGAGGCCCGCGTCTTCGATTGTGTCCCACAGCCGTGCGCAGCGCCAAAAACAGCTGGCCGGTTGGAGCGCTCACTCACAACAATGATTGTCGCGGCCGGAGCGCCATGATGTTGGCGCACAAATCTTAGAACAACAGCAGACGCGTGAACCAAGCCGCGGCCAGCAAGCCTGTGAGATCGCCGATCAATCCGGCCCAGAGGGCGTGGCGGACTTTTTCGATGCCGACGCTGCCGAAGTAGACGGCCAAGATGTAAAAGGTTGTGTCAGCAGCGCCCGACATCACTGCTGCAGTGGTGGCAGGAAGAGAGTCCGCGCCGTGGGCCTTCATCAGGTCGACCATCACGCCATCGGAGCCTGAGCCCGACAGGGGCCGCACCAACATCATCGGCAGCGTCTCC
>JANNAY010001426.1:0-3320 GCA_031384945.1 Deltaproteobacteria bacterium | reverse complement strand
GGCACCCGCATCAACGACCAGGTCGCCAACCTGATCAGCGCGCAGATGCTCTACTTAGAGTCTGAAGACTCAGAGAAAGACATCATCATGTATATCAACAGTCCCGGTGGCGTTGTCACTGCTGGATTGGCGATCTTCGACGTGATGAAATACGTGCGCTGCGACGTGCAGACCGTCTGCGTCGGCCAGTGCGCGTCGATGGGTGCGGTGCTGCTCGCGGCTGGCACCAAGGGCAAGCGGCAGATTTTGCCCAACAGCCGCGTGATGATTCACCAGCCCCACGGCGGCGCTGGCGGCACGTCGCGCGACATCGAGATTCAGGCGCGCGAGATCTTGAAGCTGCGCCACCAGCTGAACCAAATCCTCGCCGACGCCTGCGGCAAACCGCTGGCCCAGGTCGAGCGCGACACCGATCGCGACCGCTACCTCTCCGCCGAAGAAGCACTTGCCTACGGCCTCGTCGACCGCGTCGTCACCAAAGAGATCAAGAAGGTCTCGTCGACGTGACGTCAGCGCCTGCGCCGTCGGCGTCGCTGTCGACGTCGACGATCACGTCTGCAGGCGTGCCCATCGATGGTGTGTTGTTGCGCCTGCCGATGCGCACGCCGTACGGCTTGATGCTCGCGTGTGGCGGCTTGTTCGGCGGCGCGGCTTCGTTCTTCATGTGGAAGGCGCGCACTCGGCGGTCCCTTGATCGTCAACGGCATCGAGCTGTCACAGCAGGCCGGCGTCTTCTTCTTCGGCGCCTTCTGCGTCTTGTCGCTGGGCTTCGTCTTCGTCGCCACGCTGGCGATCTTGCGCGGGCTGCTCGGCGCGCCGCGCGTCATTGAGGTCACCGAGACTGAGCTGCGTGTCCCGCAAGGGCGTTTTCAGACGGCGCCGACGTCGCTGCCGCGGTCGACGTTGGCGGCGACGCTGACGACGGTGCACAGCAACGTGTTCTTGCTGGTCCAGAGCGGCGGTGCGCAGGCATCGCTGCAGAGGTCGTTCTTCAGCAGCGCCGACTGGCAGAAGCTGCTCGACGTCGTTCGCGCTCGCTAAACGTGCGCGGGCAAGCGGTGCGCGGTCGCGCGGCGCCGCGAGCCCTTGAGCGCTGACACGCCCAACAGCGCAGCCACGCCGCCCGCGGCGACCGCAAAGGGCACGGCAGAGATGCCGGCGACGGCGACGACGCCGAAGGGGACGGCAGCGCAAGAGATGCCGACGGCGAAACGCGTTAGGGCTTTGCGATGCTGCAAGGGACGCATGGAGCACCTCCGTCCCTCTGATCAGCAGGGCATGTGCCATCCATCACGACGCACACACGATCCCCACAGGGCGTTGGACAGCCACGTGGCGCGCCGCAGCAGCACGGGCAGGTGCGTCAAACCCTACGCGCAGACGGTTCTGCGCGCCGCTGGCTGCCACCCGAAGGTGACGGCTCAGTCGGCGTTGATGGCGGCGAAGCTGGTGCGCGTCGAGCGCACGGTGGTGCCAGCGGTGTCGACGGTGGCCTCGTTGAGCGCGCCGGCGATGGCGCTGACGCGGCCGATGACAGCGACGGCGCGCACGTCGCCCTGGGTGCGCAGCGGCTGGCTGGGAAAAAGTCCGCCCGTTGTGGCTTCGACGACCGCAGCGCCGAGGCGGCCGACGCCACCGACAGTGGTGAAGTTGCCGCCGAGCACGACGCCAGCACCGGCTGCGGCGACTGCGCGCACGTTGCCGTTCGCGTTCGGGTTGAACGAGGTGAGCAGCGTGTTGGTGCGCAGGTCGACGGCGGCGGCGCGGTTGCGGCCCACGGCGAGCAGCGAGGTGAACGCGCCACCGGCGTAGAGCACGTTGCGGTTGATCGAGAGGCCGAAGACGGTGTTGTTGCTGTTGAAGTCGGTCAGGCGCGTCGCCGGCGTCGTCGACGACACGCGCACCAGACGCAGCGCGGCGGCGCCGCCGAACGTGGTGAATTGGCCGCCGACGAAGATGTCGGCGCCGTTGACGGCGATGGCGTTCACGATGTTGTTGAGGTTCGGGTTCCAGTTCGGGTCGACGACACCGCCGAACGAGAAGCGGCCGACGCGGTTGCGGGTGTTGACGCCCGGACCGGTGAGGGTCGTGAAGTTGCCGCCGACGTAGAGCTGGTCCGCTGACGTCGCCAACGCCAGCACGTCGCCGTTGGCAGCGCCGTTGAAGGCCGTGGCCGGCGCGCCGCCCGTCGCCGCGTTCACGGCGGCGATGTTCGTGTGGGCCGTGCCGTTCACGGTCGTGAAGGTGCCGCCGAGAAAGAGCGTGGCGCCCGACAGCGTGGCCGCGTGCACGCCGCCGTTGGTGTTGGCGACGAAGTCGGTGCGCAGCGTGCCTTGCGCGAGGTCGAAGGCGGCGACGTTGCCGCGGGCGGTGTAGCCGCCGAAGGTAAAGGCGCCGCCGACGAGCACGCGGGCGCCGATGGGGTCGACGGTGATGACGTGGCGCGCCGAGGCGCCGGCGATCGGGGCCCACGGGCGCACCGGCGGCGCGGCGGTGTTGAAGTCGGCGGCCACGGCGCCGTAGCCCGCGCGGGGCTGACCGCCGAAGGCCGTGAAGGCGCCAGCGGCGTAGACGGTGTTCTGCGCGGCGTCGAAGAAGATCTCGTCGATGGTGTTGCCGACGCCAGGGTTCCACGTGCGCGGACCCGGGGACGCCACCGTCGGCAGGGCGTTCACGGCGGCGATGCGCTGGCGCTGCTGGCCCTGCACGCTGGTGAAGGTGCCAGCGATGATGATGACGGGCGTCGCGCCGGGCACGAGCGTGAGCTCGGTGACAGTGTTGTTGACGTTGGGGTTCCACACCGCGAGGGCGCTGTTGCTGATGGTCACCGCGGCGAGGTGGTTGCGCGTCGTGCCGCCGATCGCTGTGAACTCACCGCCAAACCAGATCGTGCTGCCATCGGTGGCGATGGCGTCGACCGAGACGTTGCCGCCGCCCCCGACGGGCAAGGCGAACGGCTGCAGCACGCCGGCGGTGTTGTAGACGGCGAGCTTGTCGCGGCCGTTGTTGCCGAGGTTGCGAAACTCACCGCTGACGACGACGGTGGTGCCCGAGCGGACAATGTCGAAGATGATGTCGGTGGGCTGCGCCGCGGCGGCGATGGTCACTCCCGTCGCGCCGGTGTCGAACTTCAACACCGAGAGAAAGGGCGCGAGGTCGCGGCCGACCCAGAGCAGCCCGTTGACGGTGTCGAAGTGCAGCGCGGTCACGTTGCCCGAACCAGTGACGGCGGCCGGCGGCGTGAACGCGAGATCGACATTGCCGTCGTTCTTGATGTGCACGAGCCGCGGCTTGGCGATGTTGCCGACGCTGGTGAAGGC
>JANNAY010001422.1:0-5496 GCA_031384945.1 Deltaproteobacteria bacterium | reverse complement strand
CGTCGGCGTCGTCCTCGCCTACGCTGGCTTGCCGCAGGTGGCGCAGGTCTTTCATTTGCTGTGCGGCGCGCTCTTGCTTGGCGGACTCACAGCGACGGCCCAGCTGACGAGGCGCAGCTGAGCCGTGGCGGTTGACACAGTGCTTTAGATCGGGTCGTCGGCGCATCCCATTGGACGGTTGAACGGGTACTCATTCAACGTCTCCGCCGAGTGCTGTCGTTCGACGGCGCGGCGAAACGCGTCGTGGGGCTGGGGCAGCACGCCGATGTGGGCGTCGGCGAGGTAGTCGACGTCGAGCTCGCGCAGCTTTCGGATCGAGTCGTAGGCGGCATTGACGTCGTAGGTGAAGCCCCACGGCGCCGGGTGAACCTCGCCGTCTTCGGGGGTCTGCACGGCGTCGCCGCCGAACAAGACGTTCTGGCCGCTGGCGGTGCGAAACAGCCACGACGTCGATCCAGTCGTGTGACCCGGCGTGGCGACGGCGCGAAAGCTCTGGCCGTCAAAGGCATAGACGTCGCCGTCGTCGACCGCATGCACCGGACCCAGAGCCTTCGGCACGCCGGCAAACGCCTCGCCGAGCGAGGGCCAGAGCGCTCGAAAGTGGTTCTTGCCGCGCAGCGCAGCGGCGTCGTCGCGGCCGACGTAGACAGGGACGTCGAGGGCGGCGGTGCCGGCGGCGTGGTCGAGGTGGGCGTGTGTCAACAGAATCGCCTTGATGGTGCGATCACCCACCTTGTACTTGATGGCGCGGGCTTCTTGATCAAATCCTGTATCCACGAGCACCACGTCTTTGCCGTCCGCTGACACCGGCACGATCCACGTGATCGAGCCGCGCGAGCAGACGCTCTCGATGCCGTCGGGCAGTGCGCGCCGCGAGACGTCGGCGGGGCGGGTCATGGTGACGACGTGGTAGATGCGCGCGCCCGCCTCAGACGTCGCCGAACAGCCGGAGCCGCCGAGCAGAAGGGCAACGAGCGTCAGAATCGCGGCGATTAATTTCATCGGGTGGCGTTGAGCAACGACTCTGCCAACGTCGACGTCGCGTTCGGCTGCGGCGTCGACGTCGTCACCCCACACGCGCCACACGTTCAGTTGGTGTGGAACTGCACCTGCAGATACGCCTCTTGGTTCGGCTGAATCGGCACGTTGTGGCGGTACTCGACGCCGCCCTGCTTCACGACGACAGAGTGGCTGCCCTGCACCAGCTCGATCGGATCGAGGGGCGTCTTGCCGACCTTCTTGCCGTCGACGAAGACGTCGCAGCCGCCGGGGGCTTCGATGGCCAGCGTGCCCTTCTGCACGACGAGGTTCACCGTCTCGGTGCCGCCGGCCTTCACGGTGACGGTCTTCTTCACCACGGCGCCGCCGCCTTTGCCGACGACGACGTGTTTGCCGGCTTTGGCTTCGACGGTGACGTTGCCGACGCCGGCGTCTTTGCCGTCGACCGAGACGGCGAGGCCTTCGCTGTTGATGACGATCTTGCCGGGCCCCGTCGCTTTCGCCGGCGTCGTCGTCGTCGTCGTCGTCGTCGGCGTCGGCGTCATCGGCGCCAGCGGCGGCTCCAACGGCGACGCCGACGGCGGCACAGGCGGCGGCACCGGCAACGTCGCCACCGGCGGCGGCAGCGGCGCTGGCGGCAGCGGCGCCGGCGTCGACGTCTTCGTCGCCACCACGATCAAGAGCGCGATGATGCCGCCGCCGATGAGGCCAAGCCCCACCAACATGCCGGGCGGCGTCTTGTAGACGACCTGCGGCGCAGCAGCCGGCGTCGTCATCGGCAGCGGCGCCATCTTCGGCTTGCTCTGCACGGTGCGCTGCACCGGCTTTGCCTGCTGCCGCGTCGGATCCGTCTCTTCGGCGTTCTCTTTCGTCTGCTGGGGCGGCGTCGTCGACGCCGCCTTCCACGACGGCGGCTGCGAAACGGCGCCGGAGACGCCGCCCACAAGGGCAGAGGCGTTGGCCTCGGCGTTGGGGTCTTCGATGAGCGACGCGTCGTCGAGCATCGGCAGGTCGTCGACCTTCTGGCCGATGCGCGCTTCGACGTCGGCGTCGTCGGGGATGGCGGCGCGCTCTTTGTGTTGCACCTGCAGCTCGACGGGGATCTCGGTGAGCAATCTGCCGGTGGGCGCCGGCGGCTCTTTCTGCGCCTTGCGCAACATCTGGATGCGCGTGGCCCGCGGCACCGCCCCCGGCGGAAAGAGCTCGTCGAGGTAGCGCTTCACGTCGCCTTCGTTGGCGGGCTCGCAGCGCTCAAACAGGTCCATGCGCAGGTCGAGGGCGGTGGCGTAGCGGTCGACGTACTTCTTCTGCGTCGCCTTCAGCACGACCTCGGCCATGGCGTCGGTGACGCCTGTGAGGTTGGGCCCGCGCAGCTCGTCTTTGATCATGGCCTCGGCGAGGTCTTTGTCGCCGCTGAAGGGGGCCTTGCCGGTGAGCGCTTCGTAGAGGACGCAGCCGAGGGCGTAGACGTCGCTGCGCACGGTGGCGCTCTCGCGCCCGCCGAGGGTCTGCTCGGGCGAGGTGTAGGTGTCTCTGGTGATGAGGCCGGTCTGGCCCTTTTTGCGGATGCTCTCGGCGAGCACCTGGGCGCCGTAGCCCGTCACCTTGGCCATGCCGGCGAAGCTGATCTGCAGCGTCTCGGGGCGCACGCCGCCGTGGATCCACGGGGTGCCGGTCTCGCTCTCGCCGAGCTCGTGGGCGTAGTGCACGCCCATGGCGGCGTCGGCCACCAGCGCCACGGCGATGTTGGCCGGCAGCGGCTTCTTCAACGTGGCAGCGCGGCGGTAGACGCTGCGCAGCGATTCGGCGTCGGCGTATTCGACGACGCGGGCGTAGCCCTCTTCGAGCTTGGCGACGCCCATGACGCCAATGACGTTGACGTGATCGATCTCGCCGGCGAGCTCGGTCTCGGCCCAGACCTTCTGAAACATCGCCTTGTTCTCGATGATCTCGTCGGGGACGAAGACGAAGACGGCGGGCTTGAGCTGAGGGCCTGCCGGACCGCGGGCGTGCACGCAGCCGAGAAACGCCTGCGAGCCGAAGCCGCCCATCAGCGGGCCCAACACCGAGAATTCGCGTGCTTCTTTCATCGGTGGCCGGTCCGGTCAGTGGTCGTCATCTTGCCGGCATCATCGGTGTGCGGGATTGTCGTCGTCAAACACACTCAGAAGAGGAGACGCCATGGCGCACATGATCGAAGAGGCGAAATCGGGACGGGCGGCGTGCCGCACCTGCAAGAAGACCATCGCCAAGGGCGAGCTGCGGCTCGGCGAAGAGGTCGTCAACGCGTTCTCCGAGTCGGGCAGCATGGCCTACCAGTGGCACCACCTCGAGTGCGCGGCGAAAAAGAAGCCGCTCGTGCTCGAAGAGGCCCTGAAGACCACCGATGTCGTCGTCGCCAACAAGGCGGCGCTCGAGGCCGAGATCGCCGCCAACAAGAAGAACGTGAAGCCGGGCAACTACCCGTACGCCGAGCGCGCGAAGACGTCGCGGTCGACGTGCCTCAGCTGCTCTGAGGCCATCGAGAAGGGCACGCTACGCATCGCCGTCGAGCGCGACGTCGACACCGGCAGCTTCGTCACCAAGGGCGCCGGCTACCTGCACGCCGCCTGCGCTGGCGAATGGATCCCCGAGAACACCGACTTCAAAGGCGACCTCGTCAAAGCCATCGTGGCGAATTCGACGTCGCTCGAGCCGGGCGACGCCGACGCCCTCAAGCTCGAGATCGGCGAGTAGCGGTGGCCCCGCTCGCCCCGCCGCCGCCCGCGGTCGTCGAGTCTGGCGTCGTCGTCGACGCACCGGCCGCGGGCGACGCGACCGAGCGGCGCGTGCTCTTCGATCGCAAAAGCGCCTTTCAACGGGTCTTCGTCGTCGAAGAAGCGGGACAGCGTGTGCTGCGCTTCGACGACGTGGCGGGCAACGACCAATCGGCCATCGACCTTAGCGACAAGAGCAAGGTCGTCTTCGAATACGTTCGGCTCGCCGGTCTGTCGCTGCGCCTGGTGACGTCGCCCGAGCGCACGCTGGTCATCGGCCTCGGCGGCGGCGCCTTTCCCAGCCTGCTGTTGCAGCAGAGCAAGAAGGTCATCGTCGACGCCGTCGAGATCGACCCCGTCGTCGTCGACGCCGCCCGCCGCTTCTTCGATCTGCCCAAGACGCCGCGGTTGCAGGTGCACGTACAAGACGGCGCGGCGTTCATGTCCCGCGCCCGCGCCGGCTACGACATCATTTTGCTCGACGCGTTTTCCGGCGACGGCATCCCGCCGGGTTTGTCGTCGCGGTCGTTCTTTCAAGACACCCGCCGCGTGCTCGCCGACCGCGGCCTCGTCGTCATGAACGTCGCCCTCGTCAGCCCCTCCGACATGGACCTGATCACCGCGCGGTTTACCGACGCGTTTCCGGGTTGCGTCGTCGTTGTCGGCAACGCCGAAGACAACCGCATGCTCTTTGGGGCGCGGCACCGCGTCGACGCCGACGGCATCCGCGTGGCGGCGCTGACGTCGTCGGCGTTCCTGCCCTACGACGCCCACAAAGACATCGAGACGATCAAGCCCTGTCCGTGAGCGTTTACTCGCATTCGTCGCCGCCGCAGGTGCCGTCGACGTCGGAGCAGAAGCCAGTGACGCAGACGCCGACGCCGCATTCGTCGTCGCCTTCGCAAACGCGCGGCACGCAGCCGCCCTCGTCGTCGCCGGGGTCGCCAATGCAGTCAGCGTGGGGCGGGCACGAGCCGCAGACATCGCATGGCGGTCGTCCGCAGTGGCCATCGTCGCCGCACGCCTGATCGCTCGCGCAGCGGAACCGCCCGCTGTCGCAGCGCGGCACGCAGATGCCATTGTTGATCCCGCCCGTGTGGCAGACAGTGTTGTTCGCACATCCGACATCGGACGTGCATTCACCGCTGCAAAATGGCTTTTCTTGGGGATGGCGGCAGATGACGACGTCGCCGGTGCAGTCGGCATTGTCGCGGCAGCCGGCACCGGGGTCACCTTCGCCTTCGCCTTCGCCTTCGCCGTCGCCGCTCAGTGCACAGATGTCACCTTCACCTTCACCTTCACCTTCACCTTCACCATTACCTTCATTTGGGCAGGCAGTGAGTGCCGCTGATGCAAACGCGAATGACAGTAAAAAAAGCCTCAACATCTTATTCTCCTGTCCTGCGGTAGTTCGACGCCTGGCTCGGCGCCCGCGTCGACGGTGACGGCATCCGCGTTCGTGCCCTACGACGCCCACAATGACAGCGAAACGATCAAGCCGGTGATCGTCCCTGAGCGGGGGCGCGTCCCTCCGACGCCCGGCCCGCAGACCTCACCCCGCGCTTCGCGCGACCCTCTCCCCAAGCGGAGAGGGTGGGTTTTGCGCTGCCGAACTTGGACGCCTCAGTGTGCAGTGTCTGCGCGACGAGCGGCTGCTCTGTCATCGACATTGCAACAAGATGTGGCAACCATCGGCGCCGCATCAATGCGAAAGTGAAATACACCCTCTCCGCTTGGGGAG
>JANNAY010001408.1:0-3685 GCA_031384945.1 Deltaproteobacteria bacterium | reverse complement strand
CAGCTGCCGCCCTCCAGCACCCCCCCCGAACGCACGACCGACACGAGGGCGCCGCCTCACAGGATTGTGCTTGTGGAGGACTGCGACGACTCACGCTTCCTCTTTCGCACTGCTCTTGAGGGCGACGGACACCAGGTGATGGAGGCGCGCGACGGCGTCGAAGGATTGGCGCGAATTTTCGCTGAGAAGCCTGACGTCGCCATCGTCGACATCCATTTGCCTGGGATCAATGGCTACGAAGTCGCGCGGCTCGTGCGTGCCGCCCTCGGGCCAGCGGCGCTGCTCATCGCGATGACCGGATACGGCCGCGATTCCGACCGGTCCGAGGCGCTCAACGCAGGTTTTGACTCGCACCTGACCAAGCCCATCGACATGTCGTTGCTCAGAGGGCTCCTCGCGACCAAACCCGGGGTCCTCGTCCGGGAAGCCGGGGAATTGCCTGCTCTCGCTGCCGCCAACGCGTACGACGACCGGCTGTCGTAGCGCATCCGTCCTCCGGACGAGGGCGACGTCCTCAGTGCTTCAGACCTCGGTGTCGCAGATGCGCAGGGGCGATCCGCTGATGGCGCGCGCCGCGAGCATGCCGCCCTCAACGGCGGATTCGGCCGAGCCAGCGTTCAAGCCGGTGACGATCCAGTCGCCGGCGAGAAACAGCCCCTTGACGTCGCTGCCGTGGGCGCCGTCGTCGGCGTGCAAGCGACAGTCGATCTGGCCGTCGAACGACAACACGTAGCGCTCAGAGCCGTCGACGTTGGCGCGGAAGTATTGGGCGTCGAGGCGGGCGTCGCCGCTGCCGCCAGCGGGGTCGACGAGAAAGTCGTAGCGGAAGCCGGAGCCGCTGCCGGCGATGGGCCACAGCGGCAACATGTTGTTCTCGAGCTGCTGCTTCATGCGCGCCTTCACCAGCGTCGTGGGATCCGGCGGCAGCGCGCCCTCGGGCATCGGCGAGCAGAAGTAGTGCAGCGACTGCGGCCGCGACGTCGACGGCAGCTGCCCCCATGCCTCGTAGGGCAGCACCTCGGTCATGTCGGCCCAGGTGTCGAAGGGCTCTTTGCCGCAGGTCGACACCGTCGGTCCTGCACGAAAGCCAAGGTCTTCGGTGGGTACATTCATCCACAACTGAGATGCCTGAGTGCGCACCGTTGCGATGGTGTCCATCATGGTCTTCCACCGTGGCTTTGCTGCATAGAGCTCGGCGCCGATGCCCGACAGCGCGCCCTTGGGGATCGCGCAGATGACCATGTCGAAGTCGACGCCCTTGGTGAGCGTGTACGCCGAGACGTGAAAGCCGGTGGCGTCGCTCTCGAAGTTGACGTGCGGCGTCCCCGTGGCGAGCTGCGCCCACAGCGGCGCATCGGGCCAGCAATCGAGGCGGCCGACGCCGACCAGCGGCTTGTACGAGCGGCCCGGCACGAGCATGTCGGCTTGCACGTCGACGTCGACGCTGGCCAGGCTCTTCTTGTCGGCCGACAGGTGCAGCTTGGTGACACGCTGAAAGAATTTGAAGGTCACGCCGCGCGCCTTGAGCACCTGGTAGAGCGGCGTCATCACCGTGTCGCCCATGCCCGCGCTCATGCGAAACAGCGGCGCGTTTTTGTAGGCGAGCGCGATGCGCAGCAGCACCTTGAGGCCGACGCCGGCGGCGATGCGGCCGTTGGCGAGGGTGCTGCCGTCGCCGTTTTCGTAGGCGAAGCCCAGATCGTAGAGCGCTTTCACCGGCGCCCAATTGGCCACATGTGCCGGGGCATGGTGCGACATCAACCACGAGCGCAGCTCTTGCCCATTCAGGCGAGAGTAGGCGTCGACGCCGTGTCTTTCATAGGGCAGCACATCGACGAGCCAGCCGTGAATCATCGCCAGCGCGAGCTCGATCAAATACAGCGCGCGGCGCAACAGGTCGTCGTGGGCGAGCAGGCCCTGCAATGCCCAATCGAGGCCAGAGGCGATGATTTGCGCCACTCTGACGAAGCCGGCGAGAAAGCGGGCGATGAAGCCGGGCACGTGAATGTTGGCGACGATGCCGTGCAGCGCGTTCTCGAGCGGCGCGAGCTCGGGGTGCAGCCCGGCTTGTTGGTGCAGCCAGCGAAAGGCGTTGTCGACGAAGAAGGCGGCGTCGCCGTCGACGCCGAAGCCGTCGTCGGTGCCCGGCGTGCCCGGCAGCCACGGCGCGACGAGGTTCCAGATGACGCGTTTGCCGCCGACGTCTTCTTCGAGCGTGATCATGCGCTGCGGTGTGAACGCGGCGTCGATGTTTGCCCACGGGTGGTCGCTGCGGCGGTCCCAGTGGGCGAACGTCTCGCGCATCATGCGCCAGCTGTTTTCGTAGAAGCCCATGAACATGTGCAGGCCGTGCTCTTCGACGCGCTCGCCTTTCTTCGCTGCCGGGTTGCGCCCTGACGCCCCCTTGCCGCCGAGCCGCCAGCCTTGCTGCAGCACCGTGACGTCGTACTTGTCGCGCAGGTCTTGGGTGGCAGACAGCTGGTACGCCGCCGACATTCCACCGAGCCCACCGCCGAGGATGACCACCTTCTTCTTGACCACAGCTTCCCCACGTCGTCGTTGTTGAATTCGACGCCGCGGTTCTAGCAGAAGCCCAACCGCGGTTGTGATTCTCGGCCGCAGAGCATGGCGCTCCGGCCGCGTCGATCAGTGTCGTCGTCGAGCGGGTCGGCCGGCCTGGGAGATTGAATGCGCTGCGCGCGGCCGTGAATCGCTGCTCGCGACGCGGGCGAGCACTGCTCCCGGTTTTCACCTCTCCACAGCGAGGCTTTGCGAGCGGCCGTGGAGAGGTCGAGCGAAGCGAGGGTGAGGTCTGCGCGTCGGAGGCGTCTACAAAAGATGCGTGACGCGACTGTCGCCGCGCAGGGCTTCGTAGACGGCGTACACCTGTTGGGCGTCGGTGACGTCGACGTCGACGGTCAACGAGACGTACTTGCCGCCCGACGACTCGCGCGTGCTCCACGAGCCCTCGGCGATGGGGCTGCCGATGACGGCTTCGACGCGGGCGATGAGGTCTTTGACGACGTCGAGCTCGGCTTTGGCGACGGCCTTGAAGCGAAAGACGCAGGGATAACTGACGAGGTCTTCGAGCGGCCGGCCGCTGCCGCCGCTGTTCATGCCAGCGCCGATGGACCAACCGAGGAGAGGACCTGCTGAGTCGTCGTCCGCCATGGTGTGAGTCTACGAAGTTCTGTGGCCGACGACGACCAGCGACAGGCCTACACGTCGGGGGCGACCAGCAAGCCGTCTCTCACGAGATCCGCGAGCAGGTCGTCGGCTTCGGCGTCGTCGTCGCAGCCGGCGGCGCGGGCCATCGTGCGCATGCGCGCGCGGCCGCCCTCGTGCCGTCCTGCCGCCAGCAGCGTTCCCAGCGCATCGCTGCACGCGCCGACGAGGGGGTTGGTGAGGCCCTGCTCGACGACGATGCCCTCGAGCCCGCTGCCCTCGAGGTCCCACGTCAACCGTGCCCCCTGCATCACCGCCGTTTTGGGGTCTGAACCCAATTGCGCTCGCAGCGCGCTCCACGCCTCGACGCTGCCGGTGCGCAGCGCGTGTGTCGCGCCAACGCCAGCCGCGAGCGAAAAGGCGCCGCGGTCTTTTTGACGACGACGAGCGCCGGCGACGCAGCCCTCGATGCGCGCCGCGGGTCCAGTGTCGATGAACTGCAGCGCCATCAGCACCAGCG
>JANNAY010001407.1:0-1690 GCA_031384945.1 Deltaproteobacteria bacterium | reverse complement strand
CCACGTGTCCGCCGGTGAGGACCGCGATGTCCTCGAGCATGGCCTTGCGGCGGTCGCCGAAGCCCGGGGCCTTGACGGCCGCGACGTTGAGCGTGCCGCGCAGCTTGTTGACGACGAGGGTCGCGAGGGCTTCGCCTTCGACTTCTTCGGCAATCACAAGCAGGGGCTTGCCCGACTGACGCACGGCTTCGAGCACGGGCAGGAAGTCCTTGAGGGTCGAGATCTTCTTTTCGAAGACGAGGATGTAGGGGTCTTCGAGCACGACTTCCATGCGCTCGGCGTTGGTCACGAAGTACGGCGACAGGTAGCCGCGATCGAACTGCATGCCTTCGACGACTTCGAGGGTCGTCTCGAGCGACTTCGCCTCTTCGACGGTGATGACGCCTTCTTTGCCGACCTTCTCCATCGCTTCAGCGATGATCTCGCCGATGGTCTCGTCGCCGTTGGCGGAGATGGTGCCGACCTGGGCGATCTCGCCCTTGCCCTTGGTCGCCGTCGTCATCGCCTTCAGGTTCTTGACGACCTGCAGCACGGCCTTGTCGATGCCACGCTTGATGTCCATCGGGTTGTGACCCGCGGCGACCAGCTTGATGCCTTCGTTGTAGATGGCCTGGGCGAGCACCGTCGCCGTCGTCGTGCCGTCGCCGGCCTTGTCAGACGTCTTGGAAGCGACTTCTTTCACCATCTGCGCGCCCATGTTTTCGAACTTGTTCGCAAGCTCGACTTCTTTGGCGACGGTGACGCCGTCTTTGGTGACGGTCGGCGAGCCGAACGACTTGTTGATGATGACGTTGCGGCCCTTGGGACCGAGCGTGACCTTCACGGCGTTGGCGAGGGTGTTCACGCCGCGGGCGATCTCGTTGCGGGCGTTCTGGCTGTAGTGAATTTCTTTGGCGGACATCGTGTGCTCCTGGAAACTAGAAAAGGGTTCTCCGACGCGTTTGTCGTCGGAGTCAGGACAAGAAGGGCTGCGATCGAGAGCGGTTCAGCTCACTCGTAGACGGCGAGAATCTCGTCTTCGCGGAGGATGATGTGCTCAACACCCTCAAGCGTGATCTCGTTGCCGGCGTACTTGCGGAAGTACACGCGGTCGCCGGCCTTGACGTCGAGCTTCTTCACGGTGCCGTTCTCGAGGGTCTTGCCTTCGCCGACGGCGACGACGACGGCCTCTTGCGGCTTCTCTTTGGCGCTGTCGGGGATGAACAGGCCACCGGCGGTCTTGGTCTCACCGTCGATGCGCTTGATCAGGACGCGGTCGTTGAGGGGCTTGAATTTGATGGCCATGAGGCGCTCCCAAAAGAAAAGTCGGGTTTTGGCACTCGCAGGCTGCGAGTGCCAAAGCCTTATAGCCGTGGCCTGAGGTGCGACAAGCGCGGATCCCTTCTTCTCGCAAACCCCCGAACTCCTTGGTCTTTTCGAGGTGTGATTTCACTCCACCCGGGCGGCAGCCTGCGAAATGCGAATACCGCGGCTCCGGCGGCTGCCGGATGGGGGATCGGGATGGGGCACCCGACACTGCAAGCAGTCGCCCGCCGTACGGTGGACGCGTTGTCTGGAGGTCCCATGTTGTCTGCCCGCCTCTCTCTCTTGGCCGCCGTCGTCGCCCTCGCTGGGCTCACCGGCTGTCCGGAAGACCCGCCGTCTGGCAGCCCCGGCCGCCCAGAGCCGACCGAAGATGACATCGACGGCG
>JANNAY010001326.1:0-4222 GCA_031384945.1 Deltaproteobacteria bacterium | reverse complement strand
GTCCGCGTCAGCGGCGCGGATACTCGACGGACTCGCCGCGCCACGAGCGGAAGGTCACTTTGTCGTCGTCGCGGGCGATCTCGGGGTCGAGGTTGAGGGTCGCCTTGCCCTTGCCGCCGGGCAGGTCGACGACAAAGGCTGGGATCGAGATGCCCGAGAGGGTGCCGCGCAAAGAGGCGTAGAGCGCGCGCGCGTCGTCGACGGCGACGCGGAATTCGTCGGTGCCCTCGGCGAGGTCGCACTGGTGCAAGTAGTACGGACGCGCGCGGCGCTTCGTCAGCGCACGGAACAACGCGACCAGCGCGTCTTTGCTGTCGTTGACGCCGCGCAGAAGCACCGTCTGGTTCAACACCGGCACGCCGCCGTCGACGAGGGCGGCGATGGCGGCGGACGTGACCGCGGGTGTGACCTCTTTCTCGTGGTTGAAGTGCGACAACCAGTATGTCGTTGGACCATCAAGATCGGGGTTGCGCAGAATCGCGACCAGCGAGGGCGTGATGCGCTGGGGAAGAAACGCCAACACGCGCGACGCGATGCGAATCACATCGAGATGGGGGATCGCCCGCAGCCGCTCGAGCAGGCGCGCGATCCGCTCGTCGCCCAAGAGCGCCACGTCGCCGCCCGACACGATCACATCCTTGATCTCTGCATGTTCCATCACATACTCAAATGCCGTCTCGAGGTGCTCCCACGACGGCGTCGGCCCCTGCCCGACCATGCGCTTGCGCGTACAGAAGCGGCAGTAGGCGGCGCAGCGATCGGTGGCGAGCAGCAGCGCGCGGTCCGGGTAGCGGTGCACGAGAAAGGGCACGGCCTCGAGGTCTTCTTCGCCCAGCGGATCGCGGCGGTCCCACGACGTCGGCGTGAACTCGGCGCGCCGCGGAAACACCTGCCGCCGCAGCGGGTCGTTCGCGTCAGCGCGATCGATCAACGACAAGAAGTGTGGCGTGATGCCGAGCGGCAGCCCCCCTTTGTCGGCGAGAACGGCGAGGCCGGCGGCTTCGTCGGCGTCGAGGACGAAGCCGGCGTCCAAGAGATCGCGGGCCGTCTTCGCAGAGCTCTTCAACTGTGCGCGCCAGGCCTCGTCAGCGGCGATCGGAACGCTGGCGAGCGCATCATCGACCGCCGGGGCGTGGGCGTCCGCGACGTCGACGATGCGCAACGTGACCATGGGTCAGAGACCGGCGATGAAGCCGTCGAGCTGGGCGGCAGCCGCGGTGCCGGGCACCAACGAGCGGGCGCGCTCGGCGAGAGCGCGGGCGCGGGCGCCGAGCTGGTGCTGGCGCGCGAGCAGCGCGCCCGACACCAACGACGACACATCGGTCGAGCGCAGCAGCAGCGCGAGGCCGCTGTCGACCTCGGCGAGGCGGTTCTGGGCGACACCCACATGAATGAGCTCGAGGCAGACCTCGCCACAGGCAGCGGCGGGGGCGGCTTCGGCGGCGGCCTTGAGCGTGGCAACAGCGTCGTCGACGCGGCGCTCGACCAGCGCGATGCGGGCCATCAAGCGGCGGGCGCGCACGGCCTGCGAGGCATCGACGCCAGCGCCTTCGAGCACACCCGCGAGCAGCTTGTTGGCGTCGTCGGTGCGTTCGGCGTCGATGAGCGCGTCGGCGTAGAGCAGCGCGGTGTCGGCGTCGTTCGGCACTTGCTCGTGCAGCATCTTGCCGAGGTCGACAGCGGACTGGCGCTCACCGATCTCGACGAGAATGCGCAGCTGCAGCTGGCGCGGCGGCAACGAATTCGGCGACGCGGCGCACACCTGCTCGAGGATCGAGAGCGCTTCGCCATACTGGCGGCTCTCGACGAGCATGTCGGCCAGGGCGAGGGGCGGCGACACAAAGGTCGGCTGAAGCTGCCAGGCCATCTCGTAGAGCGTGCCGGCGCGCGCCGGATCGCCCTGAGCGAAGAGAATCTGCCCGAGCTGAAAGCGCGCGACGGCGTGCGTGGGCACGGCGCGGGCGACGGCGGTGAGCAGCTCGCCACCCTGCACCATGTCGCCGCGGGCGACGCGGACGAGGGCGTGCAAGTAGGCGGCGCCCACGTCATCGGGGTTGGCGTCGCGGGCTTCTTTGACGCGGACTTCGGCGCGGTCGGTGTCGCTCTCGGCGAGGGCGAGGGCGGCGTCGCCGAGGGCCGGGCGGGCTTTGGCGTCTGCGCCGAGCACGACGCGGGCGTCGTCGACGCGGCCGTCCATCAAGAAGGCGCGGGCGCGCAGGGTCTTCAATGCCTCAGGCGGCAGCTGGCTCTCGACCTCGCTGATGCGCTGCAAAGCGGCTTGAGGCTGCGCCTCGCCGAGCAGCTGCTCGATCTCGCCCTGCACGCCGGCCGGCAAGCGCAGGCCGCTGTCGTCTTCGCCTTCATAGGCGGGCAACAGCACGCCGCCGGGCAAACCACGCATGCGGTGCAGCGGGGCGACAGGGCCCTCGCTCAAGACCGCGGGGCGCGGCCCCATGCGCATCACTTTGGGATCGCGCATCGGGCGGGTGTCGACCGCCACCGACCCCTTGGCACGGCTGGACTCCTGCACTTCGGCAGGCAAACGGGGATCGCTCCCAGGCATCGTGGCGTCGTCTGCGTCGGTCACGGCGGCATTCTTGTCAGGGTTTCGCGGACTTGTCCCGCGTTCGATTTGCGTGGCGCTGCATCTTTTGCAGGCACGGCGCGATCCGTGCGCGGCGCACAGAGACACGGCAAGCTCTTGAAAGAACGAAGGATTCACCCATGAATCGGACCGGCCACCCCGTCGTCTGCACCAACATGATGACGAAGAAGCTCCTGGCCTTGCTCGCCCCTGCCGCTGCCGCCGCCTCCGTTGTTGCTGCGCCCGGCTGTCTGATCGTCGATGACCGCGACCCGCCGCCGCCGCCGCCCGACCCGTTTGGCGACATCGCGTTCGATTGGAGCTTTGAGGGCGAACCAGACTGCGACTTCGCCGGCGTCGACGAGCTCGACATCGCCATCTTTCAAGATGGCCAGCTGTTCGAGCAGATTGAAGAAGAGCCCTGCGTCGGCGGCGGCTTGATCCTCACGCACTACTTCAACGGCCGCTACGAGCTCGAGATCGACGCCTACAGCCGCGACAACATCCTGCTCTACAGCGGCGGCTTCAGCCTGCGCGTTGAGGGTGGCGTCGAGAACGACGCAGGCCTCGTCGTCTTGCAGAACATCAACGGTGAGCCCCCGCCGCCCCCGCCGCCGCCGCTGTCGACGGGCTCGGCCGGCTTCAACTGGACGTTTCTGTACCCCTCGCAGGCCGCCATCGAGAGCTGCGACGTCGCCGGCGTCGAAGAGATCGACGTCGTCATGACCGACGGCATCGACGAAGTGCGCGACACCTTCAGCTGCGCCCAGAGCGCCGGCGCCACCTTCGACAACCTCGTCGAAGGCGTGTGGACCGTCGACGTCGATGCCTACGGCACCTACCACGGCGGCGACCTTCACCTGTACGGCAAGACCTTCACCGTCAACGTCGTCGGCGACGAGCTCGCCGAATTGGGCGACGTCGTGCTCGAGCGCGACGACGCCAGCTTCGCCGACGTCGACGTCGACTGGGACTTCGTCGGCGCCTCGTGCGGCTCGGCCGGCGTCTCGCAGCTGACCCTCGCCGTGCAGCGCACCGGCCTCGACCAACCCGAAGACGTCAGCACCGTGCAGTGCGGTTCGCTCTCGGCCCTGCGCCGCACCTTCGTGCCCGGCAGCTACACCGTCTCTCTCGTCGGCGACGGCGCCAGCGACCGCTACATCGGCTTCGCCAGCATCGACGCCGCGCCCGACACCACCGCGCCGGTCACGATTCACCTCGCCCCCGAAGATTGATTCGACCCTGGTGTGCCTTCGGGGCGCAACGCGCGGTGCAGACCGCGCGTTGTTTTTTTCTAGAGCGCGCTCACCGCCGTGCAGAACGTGACGTCGCGCTTGCTCAGCCCTTTGACGTCGTGGGACCAGACAAAGAGCGTCACTCTTCCCCACGTCAGCTCGACCAGCGGGTGGTGGTCTTGCACGTCGGCGATGGCGCCGACCTTGACGACGAACGCCAACGCTTGCCCCCAGTCGGCGAACGGAAAGGTCTTCGTCAACGTCGCCACGCCGTCTCGTGTCACCTGTGTCCAGCCTTCGACCTGCATGCGCACCTCTGAAGGGGTGTTAGCAGCCCGTCGACGGCGACGAGGAAGGTGAAAATGAAGAAGCGTCGTCGTCGAAGGCAAAGGCGGCGACGGCG
>JANNAY010001320.1:0-1525 GCA_031384945.1 Deltaproteobacteria bacterium | reverse complement strand
CCGCTGGCCTTTGCGCTCACGCTGCGCGCCCTGGTCGATCGGCGCGCCAACGTCGTCGCCGTCGGCCTGGTCGCCGTCTTGTGGCTCGGGTTCTTGCCGAACGCGCCGTATCTCGTCAGCGATCTCGTGCACCTGCGGCCGCGGCCGAACGCGCCGTATTGGCTCGACCTGACGATGCTGGCGTCGTTCGCGGTGACCGGCTTGTGGTTCGGCGGCGCCGCCACCGCCGTGGTCTTCGGCGTCGTCGACCGCGCCGCTGGCCGCGTCACCGCCAGCGCCGTCGTCGTCGCCGCGGCGCTGCTGGCCGGCGTCGGCGTGCACCTGGGCCGCTTCGACCGGTGGAACAGCTGGGACCTCGTGCACAGCCCCCTCGCCGTCTTGCGCGACGTCGTCGACAAGGCCCACGACGCCCACGCCGTCGCCTTTGCCGGCGCGTTCGCCGTCTTGCTGCTGGCGGCGTCGCTGGGCGGACTGCGCTCAGAAAGCGCAACAAGATCAACAGCTTGAGCGGGCGTGGACGACGCAGGACCGGCTGCCGATACTGACGGTGTCGGTTTTTTCTGAAGAGGTCCCGCCATGTCGCGCGTCGAGAACGAATCCCGCTCTGAGTCGAGCCAGGCCGCCGAGCGCACCGCCAAAGAGGCAGACAAAAAGGCTCGCGACGCCAAGCAGACCGAGGGCGAACGGCAGGCCTTTGGAAAAATTCTGACCGGCCAGAAGAACGCGAAAGAGACGGCGGGGCAGCAGGCGAAGACGCAGGCGGAGTCGAAGCAGGCAGAGACGAAGGGGCAGGCGTCGACGAAGCAGGCAGAGCACGGCGCCCGCTCGGCGCAGCTCGCCCGCGGCGGCGTCCTGCAGCACGCCAAGGTGATGGAGCAGGCCAAGGGCTTTCAGGGCACCCTCGAGAACACGCAGCAGAAGACCTCGTCGAACGATCAGGGCCGCGTCACCACCCGCGACGCCGGCAAGCAGAAAGACAAGGTCGAGAACGACGACCGCCAGGGCGAGCTGATCAAGAAGAGCGAGCAGAAAAAAGACGCCGACGTCGACAAAGCGCGCGTCGAAGCCCGCGACGGCCAGCGCCCCAACGCCGCCATCGGCAGCGACACCAAAGGCGACAGCGGCGGCGGCGCCAAAGACGACGGCTCAGCCTCAGCCGCGGCCGCAGCGAAGAAGGCGGCGTCGACGGCGCCGGCGGAGAAGGCCGCGGCGAAGCACGAGGTGAAGCAGATCCCGCCCGAGATGCTCGAGAAGCTCGTGTCGACTGTCTATTTGGCCGTCACCGAGAAGGGCCTCAAAGAGTTCCAGATCGAGCTCAAAGACGGCGTGCTCAAGGGCGCGTTCCTCAAGATCTCCGCCGAGAACGGCAAGGTCGGGCTCTCGTTCTCCGGCCTCGACGCGCAGACCAAGAACCTCGTCGAGTCCTCGAAGGGCGACCTCATGCGCCGCCTCGAAAAGAAGGGCCTCAAGCTCGCCCGTTTGGATGTGGGCTGATCACGACCCGGCGATTTGCGGCTGCGCCCGG
>JANNAY010001312.1:0-3916 GCA_031384945.1 Deltaproteobacteria bacterium | reverse complement strand
CGCCGTCGCCGGCCCCCAGGTCGTCGTCGAAGGTCAGGCCTGGATCGCGGCGATCCTCGAGCGTTCGGGGGGCCAATGGACGAGCGTGATCGTGCAGCCGGGCATCTTCGAAGCGGCTGTTCCCGCCGACCTCTGCTCGCGCTAGCCGTCGTCGAGGGGGCGGCAGCAAGAGCAGCAGCGGGACGCACGGTGGTGCTCGTCCCGCGGTCGTCTTATTGAACCCCATGTTCACTTTCGTCGTCGTCGCCGCCGTCGTCGCTGCCGCCCCCCCTGCTGTTGGCGTCGAAGCTGCCGAAGTGCTCGTCGAGGTGGGCGGCGCTACGCCGGGCTGGCAGGCCAGCTTCGACGTCAAAGGCGGCGCCGACGACGTGTTTGCCGTCCTGGCCGACGTCGAAGGCGCGGGCAAAGTCATCTTTCCCAGCGTGAAGAGCGTCAAGCAGGTGGCCCGGCGGAGCGCGCAGACCCGTGAGCTCGAGTATGTCGTCAATGGCGGCATGTCTGACATGAGTTACATGACAACCAACACGGTGACGCCCAACAAAGACGGCGGCGGCAGCGCGACCTGGCACCGGCTGTCGGGCGACTTCGATGTGCTCGACGGATCGTGGGTGGTCACGCCCCTGCCCACGCCCGGCTGGTGCCACGTCGTCTACGTGTCGCGCGTCGCATTGGGACCGGGTTTTATGCAGGGGTTGGTCCGCGGCGGCGTCCACGATGCACTTGTTGGGATCGGCGCCCGCGTGCGGTCGCAGGTCGCCGTGGCGGCGAAGAAGAAGCCAACCGATCCGCCCGCTGCGTCGGAGTCATTGACGCCGGCTCCGACGTCAGCTGCGTCGACGACCACGCCGTGAACGTGCGGGGAACTGGGGTGGCGGACGCGGGTGGAACGGCTAGAACGCAGGTTCACCATGGCGACGACGATCCTCCTGCTGGCCCTGCTCGCTTATGGCGCGGCCACCGCGGCGTTCATCGGCCACCTCATGACGCGCAAGGCGCCGCTGGCGACGTGGGCGACGCGCATTTTGGTCGGCGGCATCGCGCTGCACTTCGTCGGCAAGGCCATGCGCTTCTCGTCGCTGGGCACGCTGCCGATCACCGACGGCACCGAGGCCCTCGGTGGACTCGGCCTCGTCATCGCCGTCTTGTTCGTCTGGGCCGCCCGCCGCTACCGCGTGCCGGTGCTGGGCGCTTTTGCCGTGCCCCTCGTCTTCGTCACGCTGGCGGCGTCGTTGGCCTTTGGCGGCGAGAGCGGCGTCGTTCCTGAAGCGCTGCGCTCAGCGTGGTTTCCGGTGCACATCCTGCTGGCGATCTCGGCCGACGCCTGCTTCGCCGTCGCTGGCGTCGCCGCTGTCGCGTTTCTCGTCCAAGAGTCGCGGCTGAAGAAGAAGCAGCTCGCTGGCGCGTTTCGCACGCTGCCGCCGCTGCACGTCGTCGAAGAGATCGGCCACCGCTTCGTGATGACCGGCTTTTTGCTGCTCACCCTCGCCATCGTCGCCGGCTCGTTCTTCGCGAAGCAGATGTGGGGCGCCTGGTGGTCCTGGGATCCCAAGCAGTGCTGGACCCTGATGACCTGGCTCTTCTTCGCCGGCATCCTGCACGCGCGCATCACCATCGGTTGGCGCGGACGGCGGGCGGCCTGGCTCACCGTCGTCGTCGTGGGGCTCGTGCTGACCGCGATGGTGGGCTTGAATGTCTTGGTGCGCACGCGGCACGGCGGTGAGTTCGACGGCACCAAGAACGTGCCGGCGTATTTGCAGCCGAAGCCGCCGGTGTCGCCGTGATGAGGCCGTCGAGCGCCGTGAGCGCCGCCCCACCACCCCCCTGCAGAAGGCCCCCCTGGCCCCCCGAAACCGGGGGGAAGTGCACACCCGCGGCGGGCAGCCACACGCGGCCGGCCCCGACATGAAAGTGCTCTGCGTGGTGGGCGTGAACCACAAGAGCGCTCCGGTGGCGCTGCGCGAGCAGGTGGCGTTTGACGCTGCCGTGCTCGAACGCGCC
This sequence comes from Deltaproteobacteria bacterium, assembly GCA_031384945.1. Lineage (GTDB taxonomy): Bacteria > Myxococcota > UBA727 > UBA727 > VGSZ01 > VGSZ01. The sequence goes on along the minus strand of JANNAY010001312.1, from coordinate 1,918 downwards.
CTGCCCGAGCTCGTGAAATTGCCCGGCGTTGACGAGGCCGTCGTCGTCAGCACCTGCAACCGCGTCGAGGTCTACGTCGCCGGCGACCGCGACCGCGCCCCCGCCGAGGTCGCCGGTTTTCTGCATTCGTTTCACGGACTCCAGAGCGGCGCCCTCGACGAACACCTCGTGCACCGCGCCGACGACGACGCCGCGCTGCACCTGCTGCGCGTCGCCTGCGCCCTCGACGCCGTCGTCGTCGGCGAGCCCCAGATCCTCGGGCAGGTCAAAGAGGCCTTCTTTCACGCGGTGCGCGCAGGCACCGCTGGCGCGACGGTGACGCGGGCGTTTCACCGGGCGTTCTCGACGGCCAAGCGCGTGCGCACCGAGACCGGCATCGCCCGCAGCGCCGCCAACGTCGCCAGCGCCGGCGTCGACCTCGCCGCCAAGATCTTCGGCGATCTCGCGGGGTTGAACTGCGTGCTCGTGGGCGCAGGCGACATGGGCGAGCTCGCTGCGCGCCACTTCAGCAAGGCCGGCGCCCGGCTGACGATCGCCAACCGCAGCATCGAAAAGGCCGACAAGCTCGCCCAAGAGCACGGCGGCACCGCCCGCGACCTCGCCGACCTGCCCCGCTTGTTGATCGAGGCCGACGTCGTGCTCGTGTCGACGGGGGCGCCGTCGTACGTCGTCACCGCCGACATGGTGAAGGCCGTCAGCAAAGCGCGCCGCTACCGCCCGCTCTTGCTCGTCGACATCTCGGTGCCGCGCAACGTCGACCCCGCCGCCGCCGACCTCGACAACACCTACCGCTACGACGTCGACGACCTCGCCGTCGTCGTCGAAGAGAACCTCGCGAAGCGCGCCGGCGAAGCCAAGAAAGCCGAAGACATCGTCAGAGACGAGCTGGCAAAGGCGAAGAAGCAGGCGGCGACGCAGCGGGCGGTGCCCGTCATCAAGGCGCTGCGCGAGAAGCTCACCGCCATGGCCGAGGCTGAGGCGCAGAAGACGCTGGCCATCCTCGGCGAGGGTGCGACCGAGAAGCAGAAGAAGTCGGTGCAGGCGATGGCACAGGCCATCATCTCAAAGGCGCTGCACGAGCCGCTGGCGAAGCTGAGAGAAGCCGCCGCCAAAGACGACGACGCCGTCATCGCTGCCGCCGCCGACCTCTTCGGCGTTGTTGTCGTCGATGACGAAGGCGGCAACCTCGCGCAGCTCGCGCTCAAAGAAGCCGAAGCAGCAGAAGCCGTCGCCGACGACGCAGAAAACAAGGAAGCCGCGTGAGCCCGCAGGTCTTGAAGATTGGTACGCGCAAGAGTCCGTTGGCGCTGTGGCAGGCCGAGCATGTGAAGGCGCGGCTCGAGCAGCAGCACAAGGTGGCTGTCGAGCTCGTCGGCATCGAGACCAAAGGCGACAAGATCCTCGACGTGGCGCTGGCCAAGGTCGGCGGCAAAGGGCTTTTCGTCAAAGAGCTCGAGCAGGCGCTGCTCGATGGACGCGTCGACCTGTGCGTGCACTCGACGAAAGACGTGCCGGCCGAGCTGCCCGACGGTACGGCCATCGTCGCGTTTCCACCGCGGGCCGATCCGCGCGATTGCTTCGCTGCGCCCGTCGGCGCGCCAGGCTCACGCGGCGTCGGCGGTGTCTCGTCGCTGCCGCGGGGCGCGCGCATCGGCACGTCGTCGCTGCGGCGGCAGGCGCAGCTGTTGGCGCTGCGTCCTGACCTCGTCATCGTGCCCGTGCGCGGCAACGTCGCCACGCGCCTCAAGAAGGTCATTGAGCTGAACCTCACCTGCGTCGTGCTCGCCGCCGCCGGCCTCGATCGCCTCGAGAACGGCGCCGCGATCACGCACCGGTTCTCGGTCGAAGAGATGCTGCCCGCCGCGGGTCAGGGCGTGCTCGCCATCCAGGCGCGCGTGCCGCCGGGCGCGCCGTCTGA
>JANNAY010001247.1:0-1747 GCA_031384945.1 Deltaproteobacteria bacterium | reverse complement strand
CCGGACCTCGTCGCGCGCTTCCAAATGGAGACCGCGGCGCTCTCGAGCCTCAACCACCCGAACATCGTGACGATGTTCGACAGCGGCGTCGACGACGGCGTCTTCTTCATCGTGATGGAGCTGCTGAGCGGCCAATCGCTCCGCACCGAACTCACTTCGGGGCTCGAGGTCACGAAGCGAATTCCCTGGGCGCGGGCGGCGCGCATCATGGCCCACGTGCTGCGCGCGCTCAGCGCCGTGCACGGCGCCGGCATCGTTCACAGAGACCTCAAGCCCGACAACATCTTCCTCGTGACGTCGAGGGGACACCCCGACTTCGCCAAGCTGCTCGACTTCGGCATCGTGCGCGCCGCGACCACCGGCGCGGGGTCAGAGACGCCGACAGAGACGCAGAACCTCACCGGCACAGGCGGCATCATCGGCACGCCCGGCTATCTCGCGCCCGAGCAGCTGCGCGGTGAGCCTGTGTCATCGCAGTCTGATCTCTACGCCGTCGGCGTCATCCTCTACGAGATGGTCACCGGCGTGTTTCCGTTCACCGCGCCGACGGTGCAGGCGATGGCCATCAAGCAGCTGATCGATCCGGTGCCGGCGCCGCGCTCGATCGTGCCCACGCTGCCCGACGACGCTGAGCGCCTGATCGTGTCGCTGATGGACCGCGATCCGCTGCGCCGTCCCAAAGACGCCGACGCCGTGCTCGAGCTGCTCGCCGCCCTCGAGGGTGCGGCGCCCTCGACGACGCCATCGACGACGCCATCGACGACGACGGCTGAGACGCGGGCGCTGTTGGCCCCTCACGCGACAGTTGGCGATGTGCAGCTGCAGACGCCGGTGCCGCTGCCGAAGCCGGCGTTGTCGACCGTCGGCTTCATCGTGCGCGCCGCCGCTGTGGCCGTCGTCTTTGCCGTCGTCGCGCTCGGCATCGCCAGCGTGCTGCAGGTCTCGAAGGGCACGCCCGAGCCGCCGTGGGTCATCGCCCAGCGCGAGCAGCATGAGGCCGACGAGCGGGCGCGCGTGCTCACGGCAGCGACACCGCCGCCGCCGACGCCGACGCCGACGCCGACGCTTCTGCCAGAGCCGCCGACAAAGACCGCGGTGCTCGGCAAGCCAGAGAAGACGGTGAAGCTGCCGCCGAAGAAGCCGGTAGAGACGCCGACGCCGCCGGAGAAAACGCCGGAGAAGACGCCGGAGCCGCCGCCGGCCCCGACGACGCCGACGGCGTTCGAGACGCCGAAAGAGACGCTGACGCCGGCGCAGGTGTCGGCGCCGCTGCGGGCGTCGAAAGAGAAGCTGCGCGCTTGCTACGTCGGCGAGTCGTACTTTCGCGCCGAGGGGACGATCCTGCCCGACGGCACGCTCGGCCCCGAGCTCAAGGTCACGCGCGTGACCGGCGAGCCCGAGAAGTCAGCCGGTTGCCTCGCGGGCGTGCTCCGCAGTCTGAAGTGGCCGGCCTTCAACGGCGATCCGCGACCGGTCACGCTGCCGCTGACGTCGGCGGCCTGGTAGCGCCTCGCCGTTTTTTCGGAGGGCTCGACGCGCCGCAGCCGTCGATCGAGATCTTTTTGCGTCAGCTCAGGGCGAAATGACGAACAAGATCGCCGATGGCGGTGACGCCGCGCGCGCGGGCGGCCGCCGGTCCGCGCTGCTGCAGCTCGCAGCGGATGGCGCCGATCAAGCCGCCGAGGATGGCGTCGAGTGAGTCGACATCGACGTCGACGCGGGCTTCTTCGAGGCCGGCGCGCAGCTC
>JANNAY010001234.1:0-5792 GCA_031384945.1 Deltaproteobacteria bacterium | reverse complement strand
CCTGCTCTATTGGCTGCTGGCCGGCCGTCGCCCCTTCGACGGACCCAGCGAGATCTTCGTCATGAAGGCCATCCTCGACGACGAGCCCATCGGGCTGCGCGTCCTGAACCCGGCCGTGCCGGTGCCCCTCGACGACCTCGTGCTCTCCTGCATCGCCAAGGACCGCAAGAAACGGCTCTCCTCCGGCGGCCTGCGCGACGCGCTGGTGGCGCTCTTGCCGGCCGGCGCCGCCCCCGTCACCGCCTGCGTCGCGGCCGCGCTCCAGCTGCCGGCCGTCGACCGCGAACGTGCTCCAGCGGTGGCCAGCGCGCCGACGGTGCCGTGGCGGGCGCAGGCCAACCCGAGCCGCGCCTTTCCGCCCGAGTTCAGCGAGCTCCCCGTCACCGCGGCTGGCGACGACGATCCCACCCTGCCGGGCGTCGCCCGGCCGATGCCGCCAGGTCCGCCTTCGCCGAAGGTGCCGACCAGGCCCCATCGAATTGCCACCAGCGGCCGCGCCCTCGTCGTCTCCTCCGACGCCCCCGAGGTCACCGACGTCGCCCGCCTCGAGGACGAGATCGCGCGGCTGCAGGCGAAGCTGGCAGCAGCGTCGTCGTCACCGTCCGCGGAGTTGATCGGCGCCGTCGGTCCGCTGCTGTGGGGGCTCGAGCAGGCCGTCGTCCACTTCGCCGCGCTCGCGCCGTGCGACCCGGTCAGCGCCAACCATGTGCGGCAGCTGCAGATCCTTCATGCGGTGTTGAAGCGCCTCGTCGACGCCACGCCCCAGCGCTGACGTCGCGGCCGTCTACTCCGCCGGCGTGTTGTCGACGGCGGCGGCTTCGGTGGCGGCCTTGTCTTTGCGGTAGACCCAGTAGGCGACGCTGAACAAGAAGATCAGCGGCACGATCGACATGAACGCCGTCGACACCAGCATCGCCGTCGTGTTCTGCGCCTTCGGATCGACGCAGCCCGGGCACGCCGCGGCGCGCTCGGCAAAAGCGACCACGGCAGTGACGACGGCGGCGTGCTTGAGGTTCACAGGTACACCATCACGTAAATGACCGGCCACACCGCGACAACAAACGTCCAGAAAATCTGCGCAGCCCGCAGCTGCGGCAGCGTCGCCGTTCCTTTGACGAGGCCTTTGACGACGATGCCGACGCCCAGCAGGCCGGCCAGCACGTGCAGGCCGTGGATGCCGACGATCAAGTAGAAGAACGACGCGTACGTCGACCGCGACAGCGTCAGCCCCTGCCCGATCAGGTTGACCCACTCCCAGCCCTGCACGGCGACGAACAGCGCGCCGAGCGCGGCGCCGGCGACGGCGAGCTTCACGGGGTCTTTCTTGTTCACCATGGCCCGCACCGCGAGCCACATCAGCACGCCCGACACCAACAGCACGCCCGAGTTCGCCAACGTCGACTCGATCGGCAGCCGCGGCTGATCGGGCGGCGGCCAGATCGACATGGGTACTTTGGACCGGGCAATGTTGTAGGCTGACAACAACCCAGTGAAAAACATGATCTCGGTGGCAATAAAGATCAGCGTCCCCAGCACCGCTGGCTCGAACGGACGCGCGCGACGCCCCACAGGGCCACGGGGGCCGCCGAGGTCGTTGTTCCGCAGAAGTGAGGTCACAGCGATGGGAGTCATGGGGTGCATTCTGACGTCGTCGCCGTGCAGCGCAACCTGGCTGCGGGAAAGCGCCGCGGCAAGGCTCCTGGGGGTCTGATTCCGCCGAAACATGTGATCGGGACAATGCCGTGGCTCACTCGATGGCAGCGCGCCAAGCATCGCGTTGCATCCGACGCTCTTCTGTTTCGCAGAGTGCCGTCGCTTGTTCTTCGGTCAGTCGCAGCTGGTCAATCTCGAGCACCTCATCCATTGTTAGCGCGCAAGCAAACTCAGTATCTTTAAATTCGAAGGAAATCAGCTCGAACACCTGCCCTATAACGACAGGACTCTCCCCGCATTCGTCCGACTCGACGACTTGCGCCGTTGGTGTATGGATGAGATACGCCCCCGTTAGAACCTGCGCCAGCAAAGGGGACTGTGTTTCATCTGGTAAGAGGAGGACTCCCGCGCCACCGCCGCGCTCGCCGATGCTGATGTCAACATACTTTTGATCGTCTATCATTGCGTAGGTCGCACCGGTTTGCACAATCGCTATGTCCTCTGGCCCGACGCCGGCCGGATCAAATAGGTCGAGGCCAGGAGCGCATTCGCGCGCAGTCGATGCCGGACCGTCAAACCAAACAAATGGTTGCTGTATGGCTTGACTGATGGACGGTGGGGGAATCTCCTGTAGCGCAGGATCACATCCACTAATTAGCAGCAGAAACGTCGGCACCAATGCTCTTTCCATGCTAATACCCTCTCGCCGATGCGATCACAAACTTGTGTACTGTTTCGTTCCAGTCCATCGTTGTCGTACTTACACGGTAGAACTCAGGCTGATACGACTGCATGCTGAAGAAAGTGTCCGTTGGAGTCGCGAAGGTTGACGCCTCATCGAACGAAAACCGATTCTCGAGCGGACTGACGTCGCTGAAATTTTGTGACACGAGCCAGAAGCCATCTAAGTCAGGCTGACTGGCTGTGCGGCCGTTGCCGAACGAGCCGGCGTCTGAAAGGAAAGAGGCTTGCGGTCCACTTTCCAAGATTCCCGTCGTGTTGTGAATTGGTATGCCGCCGGTCTGGAACGTTATCACACTGCGAAGAAAGTCTCCGGATTGGATCGAGTCGTCAGTGCTGTGTGGCTGATTCAGCAGCAAGCAGAAATTGAAGTCGCTAGTTGCGTGGGTGTCGCATATAATCTCCGGCGGCAACATGCTCTTAAATCCGGTATCGATCGGCTCGATTATGCAGCGCCCAGCGGACGGACCAACGATTGCACAGCCGATGTTGTCGCGCGGCTGGCTAGGGGAACTGCAATCCGTACTCTGTGCACAGACTTTTCCTCGACAAACACCACTATCGCAACCCATAGCTGGATCACCGCAATCCGCGCCCGATAAGCACAGCAGGCCTGGACGAGATGGCTCAGCGCGTCCAATCTCATCAAGTGACAAAACACGCACGTGACCTTGCATGTCGACGTAAGCTACCATCTGTCGCTTATTAGTTTCGTGGAAACTTATCGCTGGCTCTGTATATGTCGAAACTGAATCATTATCCAGCAAGCCAGAAAAGTGCGAGTCGCCCGCAAAGTTCGTCGATTCGATTCCGCTGGGCGTAGCGACCCACCAGACAAGTTGACCCTGACGTGAAAGCTTCGCGGGCCGATTCCCGACAGCAATCACGCGTTGTCCCGACCCCCACGAAACATCGGCAGCAACATCAGAACGGAACGACGACTCGTAGGTGGCAGTGACTGCGCAGGTCGTTGCTGCTGTATCGATGAACGAAAAGCTCTGACCGCCGTTTGTGCTATCTCGCCAGCTGACGACGCAGTCATCGCCAGCGGTAGTGTTTGGTCTGCAAGAGACATACGGCACGGTCCAAGTGTCCACATTAAAAATGCAGCCACCTGATGCAAGACCCAGCACACCGTTTGCGTCAACATCTGCGTAGCGAATCGCTAGTTCCCGACCTCGCCGGATCGTCTCCGTGTCGACACTTGTCGGCCACCACGCATCGCGACTACCGCCCGTCATAACTGGGCAAATAATGTCGTCGTTCAAGCAAACGCCTTCACCCCTGTCGCAAATGATGCCAGGAGGGCAAACGATCAGGCCGTCACAGTGCTCTGTCCCGGGGCAATCGGAATCCGCTTCACAAGATTTAAACGAGCAGGCGTCGTTGTCTTCTGGGTGGTTGAGACCAAAGAAGTGACCTATTTCATGTGTCGTTACACTGTGAAACGACAGTTGGTTAACTCGACCCTGACTCCCGAGGGAAAGGCTGCCGGTGCAGGTCCCGTAGCCTGAATCAACCATGCATGTGCGCCATTGCTTTCCGCAGAACCAGCTAAGATCGACGCCACTGGATGTGTTGCAGTTGGTCGCCGCATTCTCCGAAAGGCTAGGATAGTTTGGGAATCCTGCACTGGAATAAGAATCTATGAAGGGATGAAACCACACATCTTGTGGGGTTGCCTTTGCGCGACACTGTCGTGTTGCTAGTGTCGCTCGGCCCCAAATGCGACAGGCTCGCTCTGTCCATCGCTGTATTTGAGAAATCGACAATTCATGAGTACTGCTGAAAAATGGTTGCGTGCAGTCCCAAGTCGTATCCATAACCCAATTCGTCGAGTCGTCGACTCCGTCGCACCACGGTCCGGCGTCGGTGACGGTCTGAGCCTGAAGAAAAAACGCTGCAATCAATGCGATCATTCGACGTCCTCATAATATGCCAACAGAGTTTCGAGCTGCGCCCTGGACGCGAGCTGAAACCTCGCATCCTGTCTCTCGTCAACGCCGATCGCGACCACCGACCCTACGGGAATAAGTGAAACCGGTCCTGTGGGATTTGGGCCGTTCGTAGACAGTTCGACCATTTGGGACCTCGCGCAGAATTCGATTTCACTACCATCGCTAATTCGCAGTGCTTTGTAGCACACTATTCCAATCGGTTGCCCCTGCTTGAGGGCACCATCTAAACGAGCTTCAATAACGAGAATTTGCAGTGCCGTTCCATATCTTCGTGCGAGATACCGAATCCTTCGTCCTTCGACTTCAAACGGATCATTTACCACTTCCGGCATGTCCGCTTCCGTTCTAGCTGGCGAACGTTTATTGATGTCGACAATAGGTGGCGTATCATTCGCGGTCTCGCGTAGAATTGGATCGCTAATCAAGAGTAGTGTCAGAGGTAACAGCAGCATTGCAGTCCTTAACGCTTCCGCGCGATTCTTATTTGTAGGTCCCCACCGTTGAGTACCACGTTCGCGCCAAAAGAAAAGCCGGCCACACGGGCCGGCCTCTCGTCACGCAAACAGAAGAGCTCAGTGGTGCTCTTCAGCCTTGGGCGCTTCCGGCTTCGGCGCCTCTTCCTTCGGCGTCTCCACCGGCGGAGGCGTCGTCGTCGGAACCGTCGCTGCCGTCTTGAGCTCGGCTTCAACGGCCTTCATCGAGGCCTCGATGCCTTCGAGCTTCTTCGCCGCAGCCGCCTTGTGCGCAGCGATCTCGGGAGATTCGGCTTCGACCGCAGCCGCGCCGTGTCCGCCGCCGTGCTCAGCAGGCTTGCCGTGCTCGCCGCCGTGCTCAGCGCCCTTGGCTTCGTGGACGTCGCCGCCGCCGTCATGACCGCCGTGGCGCTCGATCTCGGCCTTGGCGCCGACGTTCACCCAGTTGGCGCCGTGGTGGTTCAGGATGTCTGGGGCGATGGCGAAGAAGAACAGCGCCATGAAGGCCAGCGCGGTGGTGAGGAAGTACACCACGAACTTCGGCTGGATGTTCAGGTGCATGAACTTCGAGCACACCAGGTAGGCCTTGAAGAAGGCGATACCGAAGGCGGTGATCAAAGTGACTGCACGGATTTCCAACATGGGGCCGGCGACCGACACAGCAAGACAGACCACCAGAATGGCCCAAATCTTAATGTAGTAGATCGGCGGGTGAATGTGCTCTTCATGACCATCGCTGTGGCCATGGCCGGTGTCGGCAGTCGCGGATGCTGTGCTCATGATTTCTCAGCTCACTTCGCGATGTAGAGGAGGGGGAAGAGGAAGATCCAGACGACGTCGACGAAGTGCCAGTAGATGCCCGCGTACTCGACGCGCTGCAGCTCTTTGCCCTTGGCGGCGTCCCAGGCAACGATGCCCATGGCGATGGATCCGGCGATGACGTGCAGCGCGTGCAGGCCAGCGGCGC
>JANNAY010001233.1:0-2258 GCA_031384945.1 Deltaproteobacteria bacterium | reverse complement strand
CGGGCGGCGAGGTTGCCGGGCTCGAGCTCGATGGCCTTGGCGTAGCACTGCTCGGCGAGGGCCTCGTCGCCCATGCGCCCCGCCATGCCGCCGAGCAGGGCGTGAAAGGCGCCGACGAGGGGGTTGAGCTCGACGAGAGCTTCCATGCCCTTGCGTCCGCGGTCTTGCATGCCGTGCTCGAACATGCGGTGCGCCGACTGGGCCATGCCGAAGGCCTCGTGCCGCGTCAGTCCGATGGCTTCGGCCCACGTCATCTCGTCTTTGGCGACCTTGAGCAGCTTCTCGACGGCGGCCTGCTTGGCGCCGGGCACCGACTGCGGCGCCACCAACATCTGCTTCTGCGCCATCTGCGCCGCGGTCGGGATCGGCTTCTGCGGCAGCGGCTGCGCCCCCAATTTGGGAGCCGGCGACGTCGCTGCCGGCGTCTGCGTCTTGCCGGGCTCGAGGGCGGGGCGGTTGGCGAAGGGGACCTTGGCGGGCGGCGGCTTCGGCTTGTCCATCACGGCCTCAATGTCGTCGACGTCGTCGAAGAAGGAGCGGAACGAGAGGGATTCGAACCCTCGATACGGTTGCCCGTACGCCAGATTTCAAGTCTGGTGCCTTCAGCCACTCGGCCATCGTTCCGCCGACGCTCATAGCGCACGTCGACGTCGACGTCACCTCAGTTGCAGATGCCGTCGAAGCCGCAGGTGGTGCCGCCGACGCAATTGCAGCTCTCGGGGCTGAGGAAGCAGGTGAGGGCATCGCACGACACGCCGCAGGTGCCGCCGCCGCAGACGAGGTCGTCGCGGCAGTCGACGTCGTCGACGCAGACGCCGCCGTTGCCGCGGTCGGTGGTGTCGTCGGTGCAGCGGTTCTGGCGGCACTCGTCGCCGGCGGCGCAGCCGGAGGCGTCGCCGTCGAAGCAGTCGACGCAGTTGCCCGTGGTGGTGCCGTTGACGGTGGTGAAGCCGCAGCTGAAGCCCGTGTCGCACTCGTCGCCGCCCTGGCTGCAGGTCTCGCCGCCGCAGGAGAAGTCTTCGGTGACGACGTCGGTGCGCGAGATGGTGACGGCGGCGCCGTTCCACCGGGCGACGATGCCGTTCCACAGCTGTCCGGGTTGGAGCGTCTTGGTGGCGCCGAAGACGTTGACGCCGTCGACGGCGATGTTGACGGTGACGCTGGCGGCGGCTTCGGCGTCGCGCGGGCTGTGGACGCCGACGCGGTACGACTGCGCCGTCGCCGGCGTGAGCACCGACGGGCTGCCGCTGACCATGACGGGGTCGCCGTCGTGGGTAGAGGCGCCGTCCCAGTCGGGGCGCAGCGCGTCGCCGTCGGCGCAGTTGCCGAAGAAGCAGCTCTCTTCGATGTCGCAGAACGAGCCGCTGGTCGCCCGCGACAAGTACACGTCGAAGCTGGTGGAGCTGACGGCGACCTCGATGACGGCGGCGTTGCTGCTGGCGCCACCGTCGTCGACGCAGCGGCCGCTGGCGTTGCAGACGTCGCCGGCGTTGCAGCGTCCGCACGAGGTGCCGCAGGTGGGCTCGGTGCCGCACACGCGCGCGCCGCATTGCGGGATGCACTCTTGAGAGATGCAGCCCTGGCCGTCGACGCAGACCTGGTCGACGCCGCAGGCGTTCTCGATCGGAACGCCGAAGAAGCACTGCAGCTCGGTGACGTCGTCGAGACAGACGGTCTCGGTGCAGGTGGTTTCGCCTTCGCCTTCGCCTTCGCCTTCGCCTTCTTCGCCTTCGCCTTCTTCTCCTTCGCCTTCTTCTCCTTCGCCTTCTTGTCCGTCGTCGACGCAGTCGCCGCGGTCGCAGACGAAGCCTGAGGCGCATTCGTCGAGGACCTCGCGGCCGTCGACGCAGACGGCGGCGGTGTCGCCGTCGACGCAGCGGGCCTCGCCGTCAAAGCAGCCGGCGATGGAGGTGCAGACGTTGGCGTCGCAGAAGAAGCCGCCGGGGCAGTCGGCGTCGTCGATGCACTCGGGCGTGAGGCAGCGCGCGTCTTCGCAGAGCTCCCAGCGGTCACGGCGGTCTCCCCGCACCACGGCCGAGGAAGAAGCCAAAAAGGCCAAACAGCTTGAAAAGGTCGTCGTCACCGGTTCGCTGATCCCGCAGGCGCAGCAGGAGACCGCATCGCCGGTCACCACCATTACCGCCGAGGACATCCAGAGGCAGGGCTATCGCAATGTCTCCGATGCCTTGCGAGCACAGCCGCTGGCGACCGGCGCGGTTCAAGACAACCAGTTCAGCGGTGGCTTCACCCCGGGTGCG
>JANNAY010001210.1:0-2107 GCA_031384945.1 Deltaproteobacteria bacterium | reverse complement strand
GTTGCCGGATGATCCGCCGCCGCCGCCACCGCCGCCTCCGCCGCCGCCGCCGCCGCCGACGAAGCCGACCGCAGACGCAGCGATGCTCGGCGCAGGCGTCGGCGCGGCCCGCGGCGTCGTCGTCTACGGCGTCTTGCTGGTCGGTGCGTTCTCGTCGCCGCTGGCCGGCAGCGTGGGCGCGGGCGGCGGTCCAGCGGTGGCGACGTTGTCGCTGTTCTTGACGCAGGCGCCCTCGATCGGGGCGGCCGTCGGCTACTTCATCGCCGTCGCCCTCGCCGGCGGCGTCTGGCAAGGCGCCGTCGGGGGCACGGCCCTCGGTGTGGCGCTGTCGCAAGTGCAGATCGTGGCGACCATCATCGGCTTCATCGCCGCCGTCGCCGTCGCCCTCGCCGGCGGCGGCGCCATCGACGAGACCGTCGCCATCGCCGGCGGCGTCGTCGTCGGCGGCGCCGCGTTTGTCGGCATGGCCGTCGGCGGCGCTGCGGCCGTGAGCTGGCTGTTCGACAGCACGTTTCCGGTGCCCGCCGAGTGATCGCGCTCTACTGAACGGCGGCGACCGGGGCCTTTTTGGCCTTTTTGGCCTTTTTGGCCTTCTTGCCGAAGCGCGCCTTGGCCTTGCCGTCGACGTGCTTCGCCGTGGGCTTGGCGGTGACGACGACGGGCCGCAGGTGCTGCCACGCCCACGCTCTTCTTGCCGAGCCGTCATCCCGGAGGGCGCACCATCGACGTCGGTGACAGCAGCCGCGCTCAAGAACACCGAAAAGGTCAACGACGTCCGACACCGTCGGGCCTGAAGAGGTTCTCGGGTTGTGCGGGCGCATCGTGCTCAGGCGATCCCCGGATGCGAAGGGGGCCTACAGGGTCGTACGTCGCCTCAGCCAACCTCGACGACGACGACGTGCTCGCGGCGGTCGCCGTGCATAGGCAGCGTGTGCCCCGCTTGCTCGACGCCGTCGCAGACGACGCGGACGACGTCGCTGCCCGGTCCCACGCGCTGAACGCGGATGTGGTGGACGGTGTCGCGAAAGCGGTAGTGCACGTCGAAGCCGGGCCAGTCGCGCGGCAACAACGGCGTCACGCGCAAGCGATCGACCTCTCGGTGAATGCCGAGCAGCGATTCGACGACAAGGCGGTACATCCAGCCGGCCGAGCCCGTGTACCAGGTCCACCCGCCGCGGCCGGCGTGCTGCGCGTTCGTGTAGACGTCGGCGGCGACGACGTAGGGCTCGACCTTGTAGCGGGCGGCTTTCTCGACGGTGTCGCCGTGGCGCAGCGGGTTGATGAGGTTGAAGAGCTCCCAGGCGCGGTCGACGTCGCCGGCGGCGGCGAAGGCCATGACCGTCCACACCGCAGCGTGCGTGTACTGGCCACCGTTCTCGCGCACGCCGGGCACGTAGCCGCGCACGTAGCCGGGCTCGACGCCGCCGTTGAAGGGCGGGTCGAAGAGCTGGATGACGCCGAGGTCGCGCTTCACCAGCCGCGCATCGACGGCGGCGAGGGCCTGGCGCGCGCGCGCGTCGTCGCCGACGCCGGTGAGCACGGCCCAGCTCTGCGGCAGCGCGTCGATCTGGCACTCGCTGTTTTGCGCTGAGCCGAGCGGCGTGCCGTCGTCGAACCAGGCGCGGCGGTACCAGCTGCCGTCCCACGCGTGCTCTTCGATGGCCGCGGCCAGCGCCGCTGACTGATCGACGCAGAGGGCGGCGACGACGTCGTCACCGCGGGCGCGCGCGAGTGGCAAGAAGCGCTGCAGCACGTCGTGCAGAAAGAAGCCGAGCCAGACGCTCTCGCCTTTGCCGCCGTCGCCGACGAGGTTCATGCCGTCGTTCCAATCGCCGGTGCCCATCAGCGGCAGCCCGTGCACGCCGAAGCGCAGCCCGTGTCGCAGCGCTTGCACGCAGTGGGCGTAGAGCGAGTCGCTGTGCGCCGTGCGCGACGGCAGGTCGTAGTAGCTGTCTTCGTCGAGGCGCACGGGACGTCCGTCGAGCCAGGCGACGGCCTCGTCGAGGACGCCGGTGTCGCCGGTGCAGCCGACGTAGCGGGCGACGGCGAAGGGCAGCCACAGGTAGTCGTCAGAGATGCGCGTGCGCACGCCGCGGCCCAGCGGCGG